>NZ_JBEOVN010000003.1:0-111086 GCF_040295565.1 Streptomyces sp. NPDC002785
GCCACCGATACGTCGGTGGCGCTCCTCGGCGTTGCGCGATGGTCAGCCGCGGTTCCCGTTCTTCGACAGTCCTCCTCGGAAGTCGCAGCCGGGGCACTCGTCCTCGCCCTGGATGTGACCCTCCTACCAGCCGTGGACGGCGGCGTGGAGGATCGCGTCCTCCACGGAGGCTTCGCCGTTGCGGACTGATGCGAGAGCGTTGCCGACGACCACCCGGAGCGCAGCATTGTCAGGCGAAGGGAACGGTGGGGCGGGCATAGGTGAGTCGGTCATGCCTTGAGACTAGGGGCGAACCTATCCGTCATTCAGCGGAATCGGCGGGCGGGGGCAGCTCGCCGGAACGGGCCAGACGGTGAATGCTGAGCTGGACTGCGGCGCGGTTAAGCCCAAGTTCGTTCGCCAGGGCGTCGACGGGGAGCTGGGGCCGAACTCGTAGCCGGTGGAGGACGGTGCGGTCGTTCGCGGCGTCCTGAGACCGGCGGAGCAGGTAGACGCCGAAGGCACCGGCCGCCACGGCGAACAAGGCGATGCTGCAGACGCCGTAGTTGTGCTGAACAGCGGCGGCGATTGCGGCGACCGCTCCAGCGGAAGCGACCAAGGCGGACGCGACAACGAGTCTGTTCACGATGCTCCTCCGGCGGACGCCGGAGGAGCATCAGAGGCCGAGTCGCCATGGAGATCGCTGCGAAACCCCCGGCCGACCGGCGTCCAGCTCTGCAACGTGGCGGGCCGCCAGCGGGGCCGGTCCGGCACGGTGGTGTCGTCGGGAGCGGGCAGGCTTCCTCGGCTCTTGCGATTACGGGTAGCCCCGACGCTGATGCCCAGGTGAGCGGCGACCTCGGGGTACCCCCAGAGTTCCTGGTCGTCGGCCATCGTGTCCTCCTCGTTCGTCGGTGATGAGCGTACGCAACACGCGGCTGGGCGTACGGCAAGGCCGCCCCTGCCTGATTGGCACGGGGCGGCCTTCTGCGGTTCGGTCAGACCTGGGCGAGGCGGTTCGAGAGGTCGAGGGCGGCGGTCGCGACCGCGAGGGCGGCGCAGAGGCCAAGCACCTCGTGCAGGGTCGGGCGGACCAGGCGTGGCCAGTCGTCCGGGGCAGCGGGCCACGAGGCGAGATGCACCTCGGTGGTGGCCAGGCCCAGGTGGGCGGTGACGTCCCAGCCTGCGAGGGGGGCGGGCTCCCAGTGAAGGCGGATGCGGCCCAGGGGAAGGCGTGGGGTATCGAGGGTGAGCCAGGTGACGTCGAGCGGACCGTCGGGCAGTGCGGAGACGCTCCGGACCAGCGCGCCGCGCATGGTTCTCGGCATCGGACGTACGGCCAGGCCGTGCAAGGGAAGGACGTGCGAAGGGCGAGGTCGCGACGAGATAAGAGCCTCCGGGTCTTTTCGGTGGAACGGGTCAGGCCCAGGCAAGGGCGTCGGTGACCGCCGTCGGGAGGTAGTCCTCTTGGCCGTCGTCGGCGATGAACGCCTTGCCGTCCCGAACGATGACCTCTGCCCCGAGATAGTGGGTGAAGGGGAAGTCCGGGTTGATGGCAAGACGAATCGGCAGGCTGGGGTCAAGGTCCTGGAGCTGGCGGAGCAGGTGGCCGACGGTCAGGTAATGGGGCACGGGATCCTCCGAGAGCGGTGCGGACTGGTAGTGCGGGGTTGGCGCGTGAGGGTCAGGGCACGTCGAGACGCAGCAGGTCGCGAAGGACCTTCGGCCCCTGGGAGTGGCTGGCGAGGTGCCGCTTCCGGCTCTCGTTGACGTAGCCCTTGCCGGACTGCTTCATGTCCCAGCCGCCGCAGGAGCAGATGGCTTGCGTGTACGCGCGGCCAGGACAGTCGGGGTGGAGCGGCTTGCCGGAGCCGGTGTGCTTGTGGTCCGCCGGGCAGAGAGTGCCGTCGGCGTGGTGGTTGGTGAGCGGGGCGCGGTGTGCCACGGGGCTTCTCCGAGTCGGGAGTCGGTAGCGGTCAGCGGGTGGGGCTGGCGATGAGCGCGGCGAGGAATCCGGCAACGGCCTCGGAGGGGGTGTAGAGGCCGAACTCCTGAATCCACGGGCGGCCTTCGATGGGCTGCACTCGGACCTGCCAGACGATGTCGCGCTGCCAGGCGGCGGGGTCCTCGGGGAGCCAGCCGACGTAGACCCGGCCGTCCGGGCTCGTCGCGTGGACGTTGGCTTCCGGGGTGTCCACGATCGCCCAGCCGAGGGCGTCGAGGAGGTCGAGCACCGGGCCTGCGCAGTGGTCGGAGGAGAGCCACGGACGGTCTTCCACGGCCGGGCGGCCGACGGCGGGAAGGAGAGCGGGGGAGGTGTTCATGGTTGGACGATCCCTTCGTTGACCTGCGGTTTTTCCTAACACCCGTACGTTGACATGCAGTGTCCCGAAGTACGTAGTCCTTTCCCGGAGAGCGGCGTCTGCCGTGGGCGAACTGGCGGCCGTGGGCCGGGCGACGCTGGCGCCGGGAATGGATCGGTGAACGCGGTTGTCGTAACTGGGTTGCGGCGTCGGGCCGCACAGGATCGAAGGGGGAGAAGGGATGGCGGAGCCGAGCAGACACTGGGACGGGGCCGGGCTGGAACGCAAGATCCGCGCTGCCGGGCGGCCGTGGACGGTGGGCGACATCGCGATGGTCGCTGACGGCCAGTGGGCTGTCGGTGTCCAGCCCGACGGACGGCGAGACGAGGACGCCACGGCGGAGGGTCGGATCGCGGATGGACGCCGCGTCGCGTTGACGTTGGACGAACTGGCCCGCGCGGTGGGCTCCCGAATCTGGGACGCCCACCGCGACGAGGACCTCAGCTGACGATCAGCGGTGCGGCCCCAGCGCGGCCACCGACGGGGGCGAAGCCAGCCTCTCCGGTCCCGTTGGAACCGGCGAGGTACATGGGGCTGACGAGTACCTCTTGGTAGCGGTACTGGTCATAAGGCTGGTGGGTGTTCATGGTCGAGGCTCCGGGGCTAAGGGGAACGCGCCCGCGTGCGCAGCGGAAAGTGCTGCTTGACTGCACGCGGGCGCCGTGGCGATGCGGAGACGTAACTGGCTCTCAGCGCCACCCGGATCACCGGCCCCGAGAGGGCGTCGACTGGGCGGTGACGACTGCGGGCACCCGCGGTTGCGGCTGCGGCGCGTGGCTGAACAGGGCGCTCGGCGCGGCGGCGCTCCGGCGCAGGGCCGCTGCAGTGCGGATGTTGTCCGACGCTAGCGGCACGCCGGTGTGGGTGCGGGTGGCCGCCGCAACAGGGGGCGGCGGTGCCGAGCGATGCCGCGTGGCGACGGGGTCACTCCAGTGCTCGACGGCTGCGTATACGGGGCCGAGCGCCCGCCCGGCGTCGGTCAGGACGTACGGGTCGCCGTGGCGGGGCCCGGTACGGGCGACCAAGCCGTCTACCTGAAGCCGGTTGAGTCGTTGCCGAGTCCAGCCGTTGTCCAGGTCGGCCTCCTCGGCGATGTGGACGAACCGCATGGGGCCGCCCGTGTCGAGGGCCTGGATCACGGCGGTCGAATCCCGCAGGTGCAGACGCCGCACGGCGTCCTCGATGCGTTCGGCACCGGCTACCCGGCCGCCTAGCGAGAGGTTGGCCTGGAACCAGTCGGCAAGCGTGTCGTGCACCCGAGACAGGGATTCGCCGAAGGCGCTGAGCTGATACGGAGCCCCGTGGCGGTCGCCGACTCGGGTGACCAGTCCGTCGGCGTGCATCTGGGCCAGCCGCTTGCCGACGAGCTGCTCGCTGACGAAGGGAAGCCTGGCGGCGACATCACGCACACGCATGGGGCTGCTCTGCTGCGCCAGGGTCTGCGCCGACCAGGTGGTCCACTTCGGTGCTATCAGGGAAAACGCGTCCTCGACACGCCGTGCATCGACCGAGCCGATCGAGGTAGCGGAGGACGGAGAGGTGGCGGGCATGGGGCGAACTCCATTGCAACAAAGGGGGGTTGAGGATTCTCGACGCGACCGAGCGCTCAGCGGGAGGTGCTCTCGGTTCGGAGCCTCTGGAGCACAACGCCGAGGCGGCGGTTGCTGACGGGGACGCCGCGCTCACGCAGGCCCCGCCGCAGTGCCTCGCGGTTGAGGCGGTGCAGGCCGGCAGCGACCTCGCGGGCGATGTCCAGCAGATCCTGATCGTCCGGAGCAGGGGCGACTCGATGAGCTGACGGCCGCCGAGCGGAAGCGCGGTCCAGGAGGAGGCGAACATCCAGCAGATCCCAGACCGCTTCCGCCTCGCTCTGTTCCTGGCGTTCGAGGTCGACGACTTCGGTCGCGTACAGCAGCACCAGATCGTCGCGGTCGGGTCCACCGGCGCGGTGCCCCCTCCAGGCTGCTTCGAGGTGACGGCGAGCTGACTGGGCAGCGGCGCCGGTCTGAGTGAGTCCGTCGAGCCGTCGCAGCAGAATGGGCAGGACGGGGTCGTCGGAACGGGCGGAGGCGTTGCCGCGCTGCAGCTTCTCCAGCGGGCGGCCGTACCGGTGCTCGACCAGGCGGCGGGTGTAGATCGCGGCGGACATGAGGGGAGTCCTTTCAATGGATATCAGCGGGAACGGAGCGGCTTGGCGGTCGGGCTTGTCGCAGGTGCGGGCGACGGGCCGACGTCGGAGCCGGAGATCGCTGCAGCGTCGCTGCGGCTGAGAGCGGCGGACACGCGTGGTGCGGCCGTACGGAGGTCGCGAAGCGCCGTCTCGCCCTGCGGTGTGAGTGAGAGGAGCTGTCCAGGCCGGTACAGCCCCTCGCTGGTGTCCTGGGCCAGTAGCCCGTCGGCGACCAGCCGCTGGGCGGTTTCGGGCCAGACCTCCGGGTTGGGGCGCTGGCCCGTTCCGTCAGAGAGGTAGATGTAGCCGTAGATCGCGCTCTGGCGGACTCGCAGTTCGCTGGCCTCGACGGCTTCGAGGGCCCGGAGGCGGAGGTCGCCCGAGACGGTCCAGTCATCGTCCCGGCCGGCACTGTGATCATTGTCCGGTTCACGGGTCTTCACCTGCGTGACCTGGGAGCCGTTCGACTCGGACAGAAGTTGGCGGTACGCGAAGATGGACTCGTTGAGCTGCTCGTAAGCCTCGTTCTGCCGCAGGACGAGCTGTCCGATCTGCTGGACCGCAGACCGCAGTGGTACGTACGAGCGAGCCGAACCGTTGGACTCGCCTCGACTGACGGGTCCGAGAACCTCAATGGCAGCCTGAGCCGCACGGGCAACTCGACCGTGTAGTTCGTTGAGTTCGTGTGCAGCCCCGATAACGCGTGTCGCGGCACCGTACAGCGGCTCTCCTGGTCGATACGTGATGTTCAGCATCCAGAAGTCCTCGACGCCGAGCAGCTCGGCAACGAGGTCCGCGCCGGGCCGCGCAGTGGCGTTCTGCGCGTTCACTCCGTCGCCTCCATCCGCGCGAGCAGGGAGCGGACCAGGGTGGGCAGGCTCTCGGGTCCGTCGCCGATCCAGACGTGGTCGGTCGCCTCGCCGAGGACGTACGCGGCGTCTTCGAGAAGGCCGCTGGAGATCTCCATGCAGGCGTCGGTGATCCGGGAAGCTGCGAGCAGGGACTCGGAGAGCACCTCGACGTAGTCGACCGGCGCGAGGCCGGCGGCCTCGGCCGCAGTACGGATCGCGGCCAACTCCAGTGCGCTGAAGGCGAAGTCGAACTCGCTGTTCTGCTCCACGCTGGCCGCTGCGGCGAAGGTCAGGTCCGGTGGCTCCGTGGGGATGCCGACGCGCGTGCAGATGCGGTCGACCGAGGAGGTCAGCTCGGCGAGCGACTCGGTGAGCCATCCCAGCGCCGAGGCGTAGGAGGCGAGGGTGAACAGACCTGCTGGCGTGGTGGGGAGCGGATCGTCGGCCACGAAGCCTTCGAGCCGGTCGCTCAGCTCGCAGACGACCTGGGGCCCGGCGGACAGTGCACCGAGCACGGGGTGCAGGTAGGAGCGGCTAGCGGCCGTCGGGTACTCAGCAGTGAGGATGCCGGAGACGCTGTGCGCAACCTCGGTGAGTAGGCCAGCCAGCTCGGTGCGGGCCAGGGGGGTGCGGTCGGCGGTCATCGCTGGGGAACCTTTCGAGAAGCGGCAGCAGCGGGTTGTACTGCTGCGGGAGGAGTTGCCGGGACCGCGGTCGGCTGGTCGACCGCGTGGGGAGAGCGAGAGCGAGCGGCCTGCACGCGCGCCTCGGAGGCAGAGGCTGTCTCGGTGTCCTGGTGGGGGCCGGTGCGCAGGTGCGCAGCGCGGTAGACCGCGTAGTCCTTCCTGCTCCCGGCGGCGACGAGATAGATCTCGCGCTTGTGGTGTGAGGTCGGAGGGGCCGGGCGGAACTGGATGACCATCCGGTAGGAGACGGACGGGTCGACGTAGACCTTGTGGAAGCCCGCGAGGCGACCTTTCAGCGGTAGGCAGTCGTCGCTGCCGTGAACCAGGTTCTGCAGCTCCAGCAGAGCCAAGTCGCGCATTTCGTTGGGAAGTTCCCGGAGGTCTGCGATGGCGTCGGGGTGCGCGGCGAAGGCGAAGCGGGCGCGGCTCACATCGACCGCCCGGGGCTCGGTCGCTGTGCCGTTGCTACCGACGGCGCACTCTGGGCATCGGGGCCGGCCTTCGGTAGCGCGGAGGCACCGGCCGACCGGGTGAGGGCAGCACGGGTCCGGAGGGCGGCGTCGCTGCGGTATTCCGCTGGCTGCGGCAGTGGGCTGTCGCGGGTTTCTAGCCAGTGTTGGGCGGCTTCCTCGTCGGCGAAGGCGCCTTCGCGCACCGTGTAGGTGCCTGCTTCGAGGTCCGCCTCTTCCAGGAAGACCCGGATCGGGGCCTGGGTTGCGGCAGAGTCCTGGACCATCGTCCAGTTCTCGGCCGGGCCGTAGTCAGTGGTGTCGCTGTCCAACACCTCGTACCGGCTTCCCGAGGAGCGGATCTGCTGCTCGATACGGGTCGACAGGTCATCGGCTGGTTGCGTGAAGCCGTCGCTGATCTGGGAGATCTGCTCGGGCGGGCAGCCCTGCCCGATCAGCCAGTTCTGAGCGAAGGACACCGAGGAGTGATACGTCGACTCGAAGGTGAAGGTGTTCAGGCTGAGATCCCGTGCGACCTTGATGGCAGCGATCTGGGGTTCCCCCGGTACACCCCAGGTGACCGAGCTGTCGTGGGCGACGACAAAGCTGTGGGAGCCGTGGGGCGTGGTGTGATGCTCGGCCATGACGGTGAAGTCGCTGCCCCAGAACCGATGCTCCGCGTACTCCGAATCCGCGTCAGCGGGCTCGAAGTCCTCCAGGCGGAAGTCGAGTTCGTTGCTCATGCTGCCAGCCCCAACTGCGGTGCGGGGGTGGCCAGCACGCGATGGTTGGGCCGGGTCGCGCTCGTCGTGCACGCGGCGAAGGGGCCATCGGGAGCGCGCAGATGGGCCAGCGCCTGGTCCAGGTGGTCGCGGTGCCACGTCGAAGGACCGGACAGGCCGGCCTCGGCATCGGTGAGCTGCTGCCACGCGAGCCAGAGGGCGTGGAGACGGGCGACGGCCTCGGGGTGTTCGTGCCACTGCTCGCACCACGGGCGGCTGGTGCTGATCTCCCGGCCGTACACCGGTAGCAATAGGTAGTTCACCCAGTCGCTGAGCGCGGCGATCTCGATCGCGTACGCCTCACCGCCCAGGGCGAGGATGAAGACCGAAGTGGGGCCATCCACCTGCGTGGAGGCGGCCGGGGCGGCCGGAACGCCGTCAGGCGGCGGAAGCTCGGCGGAAGCGGGAGCAGGCTCGGAGCCCAGGCGGTCGAGGATGACGCCGTGCTGCCTGACCTCGGCCATCGTCTTGGCGAGGGTGCTGGCGAGGTCGTCGAGGTCCCCGTCGGGGACGCGGAACGGCTCCGGGTCGGGGGCGGTCGTGCTGGTGTCGGACATGGGGGCGTGCTCCATCTGTGAGACGGCGACATGAGGAAGAGGATCCGGAGGAACCGCGATTTGGTCCGGCCGGGAAAACCCGGTAGTGGGGTGTTACGCCGTCGCGCAGCGAGGGCAGCGCGGGAAGGGCGGGGCCAGCAACTGCACTGCTCGGGTGGCCTGTTGCGGCACGACGCCGTTGCCGAGCGCGGTGAGTTGAGCCGGTCGTCCGAGCCCCGGGGTGGCGGTGACCCAGCCGGGCTCCAGGCCCTGCATCCACTCCACGAAGTCGGCACGAAGACGTCCGGCCGCATCGGTGGGCGGTGGCGCGGGGCGGGTGAGCATCTCCCATCGGGCGATGGCGGCTGCGTACGCCCCCCATCGCTGGTCGGCCCCCCGGTTTCCGGAGCCGATTCCGTCCAGAGCGGCAGAACCACTGCTGACAGGGGAGGACGCCATCCCTTGCCCGGTCGGCGTCCCGGCGTGCCCGTGTCGCTGGCCCGCGGTGTGGGCAGCAGGGACGCCGCCGCGCTCGGCAGGGTCATGTCCCCGTTGCCGTGGCGCTGGTTGGGCGAGCCCTTGATTCCGTCCGACGCCTTCGGAGTAGGCAGGAGCCACTCCACCTCGTCGGCCAGGTTCGGGCCGTGTCCGCCGCTCTTCCTCTTGGAAGGGTGTTGCGAGCCGCCGTTCTTCGCGATGTTGCTGGTCGGCGTCTTGAACAGGGTGTTCGGCGGGCCAGGCGACGAGGAACGTGCGCTCGCGACGGTGCGGGGCTCCGATGTCGGAGGCGCGAAGCACGAGCCACTTCGCGTCGTACCGGAGGTCGGCCAGGGATCCGAGTACGGCACCGAGTGCCCGCAGAGGAGGCTGACCTGGGGTGTCTCCCAGACACCACGGGCAGAATTCCACGTCGCCAGGGGAACCGGCGGGTGAGGTGAGGAGGCCGCGCACATTCTCGATCACAACCAGGCAAGGTCGGAGGGCTTCGACCGCACGGGCGACGTGCAGCCACAGCCCGGAGCGGGTCTGGGCGTTGAGTCCGGCCCGACGGCCGGCGACCGAGACGTCTTTGACAGGGGAAGCCCGCCGTCAGGACGCACACCCGGGGCACGGCGGACCAGCCGACGGTCGTGATATCGCCCAGGTTCGGGACACCGGGCCAGTGGCGGGCCAGGATGCGCGAGGCGTTCGGATCGACCTCCGCGTGCCAGGCCAGCGTGCCGCCGAGCGCGGACTGGACATCGAGGTCCAGCCCGCCGTACCCCGAGCAGAGCGAGCCGATCAGCGGAGGGAGCGCGATAGCGGTCTGCATGTCACCGGCCCCGAGTGATCTGGTCCGCAGGAGCTGGTGCTCCCGGGCCGGCAGGCGAAGGCGAAGCGGATGCGAGTCCCGCGGTCGCGGACCGGCTACGGGCTGCCTGCAGCCGAACCGACGGGGGCGAGACCGTCGCTGACGCGGCGTGAAGGGAATCGGCGGCTTCGCGTAGGGCTGTGTCCGCCACACCGAGCGCGTCCTCCGTAACCCGCACCGCAGCCTCCCGCGCGTCCCGGGCATCGGGCTGGTCGCGAAGGTGCTCGGTCTGGTTCAGGAACGCAAGCTGATGGGCTACTGCCCCGAGCGCGGATGCCGCTTCGCCAGCGGGGCCAACGGCGGCGGCGAAGCCGGTGATGACCCGCGCACTGCGGAACTCCTGGTCTTGGTCGACGGCGCGGAAGAGGACCTCGTCGCCCAAACCGTTGATCAACGCGCCGAGTTTGGAGATCTGCCGGGCGACGGCGACGCTGTTCGGCGAGCGGTGAGGGTCTCCGGGGGCCGGGAGCTTGCCGCGCTGGGCATCGAATGCTGACGCCGTGGCGCGCAGGGCCAGGGCGTCGGAGACCGGGGTGTTCTTCATGGTGAATTCCAAAGGGAGGGACAAGCGACGTAAGGGGAGGGAGGGTCAGCCGTGCCCGCGAGATGGCGGTCGCAGGGCGGCCAGGCTGGGGGCAGACCCCGGCCGTGCCGAGGATGGCGAGGCTGGGCGCGGTGCGCTGCGGGCGAGTGCCGCGTGCACCTGTGCAGGGGGCGGCCCGGTCGCCGAGCGAGTCGGGGCCGTCGGCGTCGGTGCGGGGCGGCCGTTCACCGCCTGCCAGCGGGAGCGCACTTCATCGAGGGGACCGAGCGCGTGCAACGCGTGATTGATGAGCCGCCCGGGGGTCAGAGCCTCGTTCTCCGCCAAGGCCCGGATGGTCCGCGCAGAGGCCGCCGCCGTGCGGGTGACCGACGAGCGCATCACCAACTCGCCGAGCCATTCGGCGCTGCCTGGACCCACGCCATCGCAGATGGCGGCGAGCTGATCGCCGGACAGCGTCCCGTCGGCCAGAAGCCCACGCCGCTGGGCCTCCCAGAGCAAGGTGACCCGATCGATGGGCTCACCCCGGTGGTGCAGCGCGCCCAGGCAGCGGTAAAGCTGCCCGTGGGCGGGGTCGGCAAAGTCGCTAGGCCGCAGCCAGCCGACAACCTCGTCCATGGCCTTCGGCTGCTCAGCGAGGACGGCCAGAAGGAACCGCTCGTTCTCGGCGACCTGGTCGGCCCGAACCGGCGGTGGCACGGCCGGGACGGTGGCCGGCGGAGCAATCGGTGCGACCGGGCGTGGTTCGGTACCCCAGCGCTGAGCGAGATCGCTGAGCACGCCGGTAAGGACGTCCGCGTAGTGCAGGGCTCCCTCGACTTCGCCCTGCAGGGCGTCGGCGCGGGCCGCCTGGTGCAGACGGATCGCGTGTTCCGTGATGCTGCGATGGATCGCGCCCTCCAGCACCATGCGGCCGTACACCGGAGCGTGCGCGGGACGCGGGCAGGCCGAGATCAGGGTGTGGGCGTACACCGCGGTCAGCCCCCGTACGTGGGTGCTGGCCTCGGCGACCGCATCGGTCACCCATGACAGCGGTACGGACTCTTCGGCCAACGCGGGGTGACCGTCGTCCCGGAGCTTGCGCAACGCGGCGAACAGCGCCTGGTGGACCGGCCGGTAGAAGTGATCCGGCGCGAGCCAGTCAAGGTGCGAGAGCTGGCCCGGGTCGAGGAGCACGGAACCGAGCACCGCCTGCTCCGCGCCCAGCAGCGGGTTCATCGCTGGCCCCCTGCGTCAGAAGCAGGAGGCTCGCCCTCCCGGGCACGGAGATCGGCGACCGCTTGGTCCGCAGCGGCCATCGCCTGCGCGAGGCAGTCCAGAGTGCGGGTGAACGTGGGATCGGAGGCGAGTATCGAACCGGCGCCGCTGACCAACCACCACTGCCCGTCGCGCAGAACGACCGGCGAACGTACGAGCCGCCCCGGACGCGGCGTGGGCGCGCTCATGCCGACAACCCGAAGTCGTCACGGGCGTTGGCCTTCGCGAGGGCCCGTTCGGTGATCGCCTTCGTCGCACGGGCCGAAGCAGGGCCGACCACCTTGGCGGACGGCTCCTTGTACCAGGGCCGGAGGTCAAGCATGGCAACCCGGATACCTGTGGCCAGGAGCAGAGCCTTGCCCTTGGGCAGAGCGCGGATCGCGTCGGGCGGCAGGATCCGCTCGGTGCGCATACTGATCGAGGTGGATTTGCCGCCGTCGCTGGTCGACACCGAGGTGGTCTGGACGTCGTGGTCGCCGACCTGCCTGCTGAGCCGGTCGGCGAAGTCCGCGTCGTCGATGCCACTTCCGATGATCTTGACGGTGGCCGCAGACCAGAGCGCGTCCATGCCGGCCTCGCCCCAGCACCGCTGACCCTGCCGGTAGGACTGCAAGATCGTCATCGGGATGACACCCCGGCTGCCCAAGTGGCTGTACAAGTCCGGGAGATCCGAGATCTTGCACACGTTCGCGGCCTCGTCGAGGACGCACAGCGCGGGCGGGTCCAGCCGTCCGCCTGAGCGCTCGGCGACGACCACGGCCGCGCGCATCACGGCGTCAGCCGCTGCTGCGATGATCGCGCTCGCGCTGCCGCCGCCGTCCTTGCTCAACAGGTACAAGGTGTCGCGGGACGTGGCGAACGCGAAGGGCTTGAACTCAGGGAGATCCTTGGCGGGGGTTACCCACGCTGCGACGTCCGGGTCGAGCAGGCAGCTCGCGTACTGCCGCGCCGTCTCGAAGATTCCGTCGCGCGTTTCCGTCGCACCGGAGACGGTCCCCTGGAGCTGGGCCGCGACCGCGTCGTGGCCGGCATCGGTGAGCAGGTCGACCGGGGTCCGGTCGGCGGGGGAGGCGAGCCAGGCAAGGACGTCGGTGATCGGGCGGCGGTGGCTGGCGGCAGCGAGGAACAGCGCGCCGAGCGTGTTGCTCGCGGCGGTGGACCAGAAGTCGGAGCCGTTCGAATCGTCCACGCTGGCGGCGACGAAGTGCCCGGCCAAACGCTTCGCCCCGGCCAGGTCGCGAGCGTCGGCCAGGATGTCCCACCACATCTCGCGCGGGTGGTGGGCGATCTGCTGCGGGTCGAGCGTCCAGATCGCACCGACCTCGGCCCGAGCGTCCACCGTCGCGGTGAAGGCGTCGTTCGCGGCTTTGTTACTGGTGAGCAGGACTGGGCCGGGTGCCGCGAGAATCGCGGGGATCGCGAGCCCGGATGTCTTTCCAGAGCGCGGAGCCATGATTGCGACGATCACGTCCTCCCAGGACGCGCGGACAGGGGCCCGGCCCGGGGAAAGGGCGCCGAGAAGGATTCCGCGGTCGGCAGGGGCGACCTCTTTTACACTCCCGGCCGCTCAAGGACGGCCGCAGGCTCCTGGCCTTGGCGGTGATCTCCTTGTCCAGCAGCGGGGCAAGGTCGGCCTTCCGGGCAAGGCCGTTCTTCGTGCCACCGCGCAGGCGCATCCACAGCACCAGGCCGAGGACGGTGAGGCAGACCGACAGCAGGCCGGGGATGATCCGCGCGCCGACCAGCAGGGCGGTGGGGCTCAGGTGCGGCCACAGCACCTCGGGATGAAGCAGTGCGTCAGTGGCCCTGAACGGAGGCCAAGTCCCCGCTCCCAAAAAGGAGTTGGTGAGAGAACCGCTCAGCCAGGCCAGCGAACCGAAGGCTAGCGCGATGCCGAGTATGCCGAAGAGGAGGTAGAGGAGCGCGTCCGACCCGGTGGTGGTCGAGGGCGCGCTGGTACGCGGTGCGGGCATGGTGAGTCCTGGAAGTGAGCGCAGGCGACTGATGAGGGCGGGGCACGCGGCGCTCTTCTGCTGATCATCGAGGAGGCTCCTGTTCAGGAAGGGAGTCGACGGCCGGGGCTATCGAGTGCGAGGGGCTCGGGGCGGCGGAGTGCTTGGCGCAGCGTCTGCGGAGCCGACCGGTGACGTCGTGCGCTGGGTGGCAGCCTTCGGTGAGGAGGTACGGGCAGCGCGCTGCCGATTCGTTTCCGCAGTGCCATCGGCGGTCGGCGGGACCGGAGCGACCGGACCAGCACCAAGGACATCGCTGAGCAGCTCCCTGGTTCGCAGGACATTGACCATCTCGTGGTGCCTGGGGTCGGTGAGTTCGGCAGGGCACGCGGCGATCCCGTCCTCGGCGACCTCCAATTGCTCTTGGACGTCCAGGAGCAAGCCGTGGGCGGCGGCCAGCCGCGTCCAGGTCTCGAAGGCGGGGTTGTGGTTCGGGTCGTCGAACGTCAGGCGGACGCGGGTCCAGTCGGCGGCGGCGACGAGTTCGGTCAGCTGCGGGAGAGCGCCGACCAGCGCACCGTTGATCTCCTCGACGATTCCGGCGACCTCGTTGGGCTCTGCTGTCTCGGTGAGCCGGGCGATCATCCCGGGAACGGAGTACGGGTCGGAGGAAGGATGGGGCAGGTGGCGGACCTGCAGCGGCTTGTCGGAACCCGACGTCTCGCTGCCATGGGCGAGCCGGATGTTGTGCTGCATCGCGGCACCGACGGCCTCGCCGATGCTCGGGTAGAGCTCGGGCACGGTTGCTCCTCGATCATGTGCTGGACTACCGGGCTGGGTGGGGGCACGAGACCGACGTGCTCCCCACCCGGATGGACGGTCACAGGTCTGCGTTTCGGATCTGTGGCGTCCGAGGGCAGTGGGAAGGTTCACGGGGCCACCGACAGAGTCAGGGCGTCGGCGAGAGACGAGAGAGAGCCCTGGGCCGCTTCGGCGCTGTCTGCGGTGACGATGAGGAAGCCGACCCGGCTGGTGTCGAGGTTGCCCGCCGGCGGCAGTACGACCCGCTCTCCGACGTCGCGGAGCCATGTCACCTGATGCAGCCACGGGGACTCCGGACCAGGGCGGATCGCCAGGTCGCGTGCGGAGAGGGTGCCGGTGGCCGGGGGATAGACGATCTTTATCGCAGCAGTGCTGTGCGCCGTGGGCGTCAGATCGGGAATCTGTCCGCAGGCGATATCGGCCGCGATCCGGGGCAGGTCGAGGCCGGTGGCGAGGCGGACGAGCTGCCCGATTAGGTCGCCGCCGATACGGGAGTTGACCTCGATGATCCGTGGACCGGACGCGGTGAGGCGCATCTCAACGTGTTGGACGCCAGCCGTCACGCCCAGCGCCCGCACTGCCTGGACGGCGACGGGGGCGACCTCGGGCAGGAGCGGGTCGCCGGCACTCACGGTGTGGCCGACCTCCTCGAAGTACGGAGGGAAGGCGACCTCCTTGCGGGTCACGGCTAGCGCGGTGGTGACACCATGCTGAGTGACGCACTCCACCGATATCTCCGGGCCGGACAGGTACTCCTCGACCAGCACACCGCTGCCTTCCGGGCCTTGCTCACCGGCTCCGGCGGCAGCGAACTCCCAGGCGGAGGGCAGTTCCTCGGGCGTATCGACGCGGACCACGCCGATGCTGGCGGCATGGGAGGAAGGCTTGAGGACGACCGGGAAGCCGGTGCGGAGCGCGGCTGTTTCCGCCGCGGTCAGGTTGTCGACGCGGGTGGATGTGGCCGAAGGCACGTTGTGCTCGTCGAACAGGCGGCGGCTGGTCGCCTTGTCCCGGCAGGCAGTCATCGCCGCAGTGCTGTTCCCGGGCACGTTGAGACGGGCGGCGAGTTCAGCGGTGGGCACGAGCGTGTACTCGTCCCAGGTGACGACTCCGGCGATGGAGTGACGAGCTGCCAGGGCCAGGCCGGCAGCGACCACGGCCTCCGGGTCGTGGGTGTCGGCGACCTCGTGGTCGACCACCAGGTGCTGCTGCCAGGACGGCGGCTTGGTGTCGATCAGCGCGATCGGGTATGCGGCGGCGACCTGCTCGACGCAGTAGCCGCGATAGACGGGATCCGTGCCGCCGACGACGATCAGCAGCGGGCGAGTGGTTCGGGACATGGGGAGCCTCCGTGAGGTGGTGGTGGGAAGAGGAAGAAGGGCAAGGTGCACTGGGGCGCTCAGCGACCGTTCACACGGCATCCGGCGCTCGGGCGGGCCCTTTGTGGAGTGCAGGAACCTGCGGCTCGGAGAGGTCGCAGGTGGAGCGGTGCCGTCGCAGACCGGCGAAGCACGCGGTCAGCGCCAGGCCCTGGAGAGCGGCGCACGCCAGGAGCAGGTGCGGAATGTCAGCAGGGGGCACGAGCGCGATCAGGACTCCGGCCAGCGGAAGCGGAAGCAGCACCAGGATGATCGTCACCGCCAGGGTGGAGCCGAACGCCTGCGCCGGGATGAGGCGGGACCGCAGGGTTCGCAGGACGACGGTCATCGCGCCTTCGCCAGCCATGACCGCCGCCACCGCCACGGTGTACGTGGCGAAGCTCGGCGCAAGGGCGGTCGCCAGACACGCCGCCGTTGAAATGGCAGCCGTCACCGCGCCGACCGGCCAGATACCGAAGCGGTCGATCGCACGGCGACTGGTCCACACGGCAATCAACGAGGCAACTGCTGCCGCGCTCCAGACCGAGCCGACGGCGACGGTGGAGTAGTGGAAGTGGTGGATGACGGTGATCGGGGCGGCGGCCTGCAGTACGCCCGTGGCCAAGTTGGAGGCGGCCAGGCCGCCGACCAACCACGCGAGGGCTGGGGTGCAGCGCAGGGTTGCCCACCCGGTCAAGAGACTGCTGGGCGCTGAGCTGTGCCCCGGGACGCCTCCAACGCTGGATGCAGTCGCGGCAGCGGTCAGAGCCAACAGGGCGACCGCGGTCAGGAGCAACGTCGGGCCGGCGAGAAGCAGTAGGCCGCCCAAGAGCGGACCGACGAGCATCGCGCACTGGTCGATCCCGGTCTGCGCGGCCTGTACCCGGTGGGCCTCGTTGCCCAACCGACGGCTGGCTTCAGCACCGAGCGTCTCCATCGCGACGAAGGAGACTTCCGCGAGCAGCCCGGAGACAGCACCGAAAGTCAGGACAACACTCGTTGTCATCGTCCCGGTGCCGGGCAGGACAAACAGCACGGCACCGGCCAGGGCGACCACAGCAGTACGCACCAGGTTGGACATCCGGAAGACACGGCCGGCACCCCACCGGTCGACCATCGATCCGGCGAAGGAGAAGGCTGCCAGCCGAGGTGCCCATTCGAGGAGGAACGCAAGGCCGGTCAAGGCGGTGGAGCCGGTGGTGACCAGGACCAAGAGCGGGACGGCGTAGGTGGCCGTTGCGCTGGCCAGAGCGTCGGTGGCCCGCATGAGATAGGTGCGCGGCAGCCCGGCGACGGGAGCGGTTGAGATCATCTGGGTCACCGCGCCCGAGGGCCGGGGGCCTGTGACGGGCGCACAGCCGCGCTGGTATCTGATGCCCCACCACCGAAGGCCGAGGAGACCTTGGCCTTAGCCGCTGCGGGCGAAGTGGCGAGAGCGGCGGCTCGGGGGTCGGGGAGCCTCGGAAACTGCTTCCGTGCCTCGGCCTGCGGCTCCTGTGTGCGGCCGACGCCGAGCAACTCGACCTCCGAGTCGTGGAGTTCCGACTGCGCCGAGCTGACGAACTCAGCAGCGAACCCAAACCGGTCGGCGAGTTGATACGCCTGGTCGTCGAGGTCCGTGATCTGCTCGCTTGCCGCCTCCAGCGCCTCCCGCACACGCTCCAGCGCGCCGTGTTCGGGGTGGAGGAGGTGGTCGACTGCCCGTCGAAGGTCGTCACTGTTTTCGGCAGACCTGATCTGGTCGGTGAGCCGGAGGAGTTCCGCTCCGGCGATGAAGGGCCCGAGCGGGTTTGCCGGGGTGGCCGTGCGGCCGGAGTCGAGGGAGGGGTCAAGGTCGACTCCGTAGCGGGCGGCACGAAGCATCTCGGCCGCGTGGGTGGCGATGGCCGCGCGGTCGACGGCCGGGGTCGTGGTGGGCAGGCGATGGCGTCGGCCGTACCAGTCCTCGATCTGCTGGAAGCCGGCGTGCTTGAGGAGCGTGGCGGAGAGGTCGTCGCTGGCGCCCTTCGCCGAGACGCTGCCGCTGGGCTCGGCGGTGATGGTGATGGAGGGGGCGGGCACATTGGTCTCCGGGGCTCGAGATATCGGTTCTGGCGTGGTGGGCAGGTGACCCAGCTCGGCGGCGATTCGGCGGCACTCCGTTTGGAGGCGGAAGGCATCTCGGTAGCCGTTGTGGAGGCTGCCGTCCTCACGAGCGAGGGTGGCCACGACGTGCACCTGCCGAGGCTGGTTGCGCATAGCGATCCACCGGCAGGCATCCGGATCGCCTTCTGGAGCGACACCGGTAACGGCCACGAGGCGGCGGGCGACCGTGGCCCATTGGGAGTCGGTGAGGTCCGGTCGGCCAGGGTCGGAGCGGACCGAGCAGATCCATACCGGCTGTTCGGGTGCGCGGACCCCGAGACGTTCCACGGGAGCGTCGAGGGCGCTGGCCAAGTAGGGCGGCGAGCCGGTTTCGGCGAGCAGGTCGATCGGGGCTCCGTGGCCGTCGCCCGCGATCAGCCGGGGACTGGTGTGACTACCGCGCTCGCCCGGCCCGTAAAGGTACGAGAGCAGGCCAGCGGTGTTGCTGGCGCGCTGCAGGTGGGCGATCACGGCGGCTACCTCGAAGGGGAGTGGCGAACAGGAGCCCGGTCTCCGGGCTGTCAGGGAGAGGATCCGCAGGATTCGCGATTTGGCGCGGCCGGAGATTGCCGGTAGAAGCCACCGCTCATCCCGGGGTGTCGAGGCCGTGGTCGTAGGTGAAATTCGCGCAGGCGGCGCGGGCGAAGTAGGCGTCGTTGTGCAACCGGGCCCAGCGGCCGTCCTGGCGGATGACGGTCGCGACGATGTCGAGCCCGCTGGCCTGGTTACGCATGGCCACCCACCGGCAGGCCGCCGGATCGGCGTCCGGCTCTATGCCGGTGGCGTCGAGAACCTCGCGCGTCAGCTCGAACCAGTCGCCGTCGTCGAGTTCCACGTCGGTGGTGTTGCGAATGGCGCAGTGCCAGGTGAGTCGCTGGGACGCGGTGTGCCCGGTCCGCGGTTTCCGCAGCGCGACGGGTTCGTCGAGCAGCAGTGTCAGGTGCGGGAGGACGACGGTCTCCTGGGCGGTCAGTTCCGAGGACCAGGCGGTGAGGAGGTAGGGGGCAAAACCTGGCTCGCTGCGGTGGAGTTGGCCGAGGAGGTCCGTGGTGCTCTCGGTGCGCCGGACATCGCAGCGCAGGGGGTACTCGGGCATGGGGTATCAAGGTCCTTGAAAGAGGAGCCGGTGCCCCGCCGAGGCGGGGCACCGTGCGGTCAGAAGTGGGGGTTCTCGGTCGGCCGGTCGGCTTCGGTGGCTGCCTGGAGCAGTTCCGTGAGGTCGTCGGGCTCGGAGGAGCGCTGGTCGATCCACCACCCGGCACGGGTGATGGCGCGAGCGGCTGCCTCGATCTCCTCCCACTCCGTCTCGCTGGTCTCGCCTTCGAGGACCAGGGCGGTGTAGGCAGCCGCCAAGACCTGGTGCCGACAGCGCACACCCCAGGCGACCGCTCGCTCGGTCCCCTCCAGAGGAGGCATCCGGTACTGCTGAGACCAGGCTTCGGATTCGGCCTGCTCTTCGGCCCGCTTGGCCTCCAGCCAGGCGGCCTTGTCCTGCTCGTCGCCCTCCTTGGCGGCCCGCCAGCAGTCGGTGCACTCCTGCTTGGCGAGCCATTCAGCGAAGCCCGCGCGACGGTCGGCTGCGCGGTCGGACAGGTCGCGCTCGGCCGAGTGGCCGCAGGAGTGGGTGATCTGCCAGATGGTCGCCACCCCCGGGGAATTCCGTTTGATGGGCGTTACGTTCGAGGTCGGGCTGCTGGTCTGGGGCTTCATATCGAGTGCCTTTCGTTGGCGGTTGGGGTGGTGGCCTGCGTCGCTGCGGAGGATCGTGCATCAGATGCACGATTCATGCGGCGGACGGAGGTGGTCTGGACTGCTTGGCGGTGGTCTCGGGGACGCTTCCGCCTTCTGCGTCGTCTCAGCGTGTCCTGCGAATGGCGTTTGTGGCCGCCGTGGCGATGGCGGCGGGAGCGCTGGAGGGCTGGGTCAGGTGCAGCAAGGTGGTCCCCGGCAAGTGGCGGGACTCCGCGGTGACGGTGAGCTGGAGTACGGCGCAGCCGGCGGTCGTGAGCTGCTTGACGCGGGTGACGGCTTGAGCGGTTTCGTCGCTGCCGTAATGGGCGTCGGTGACGATCACGAGGAGGCGGCCGGCGCCGGGGCGGCTGAGTTCGAGGCCGTGGTCGAGCGCGTCCAGGGCATTGGCGAGGTTGTGACTGTTGCCGTTAGCGCCGAACGTTGTCACGCGCTCCGGTGCCCGGTGGGTGGGTCGGGTCAAGGCGGTGAGGTGCGTGTCGTAGGCGATGGTGGCGGTGAGGGAGTCGGGGTCGGTCAGGGCTGCTGCGCGTGCCACGATCCAGGCGGCGGACGCGACGGGTGCGCAGGCGGCGCGCATGGAGCCGGAGACATCGACGGCGATCCCCACACGCAGCGGCGGGGTGGGGGAGTTCCGGCGGCGGGTGTGGGTGAACGGTTCCGCGGTGGGGACCGACCCGGCCGCGCGCTGGGCGTCGCGGGCGAGGGCCGCGCGCATGTTGAGGCGGCCGGGCGGGGTGGGGCTGGTGGTCCGCTCCTCGGTCCGCTCGCGGTAGGCGGCGGCACGCAGAGCGCGGCTCAGGCGCGCGGCGGCACTCTGCTCGGCGGCGGTGGGCCTGCGGGTGCCGGTGACCGGGTTGCCGTAGGGCGCCGGTGTGCCGTCGGGGTTGACGGTGGTGCCACGGGTATTGAAGACCGACTTGGCGGTGGCGGCGGCTTGGCGTCGCTGACCGGCCCGCTGGGCTCGGTCCTGAGCCTGCGCCTTGGACTGCGCGGCCATGGCGTTGGTCGCTGCGGCCTGTGCCGCGAGGTCGGCGGCGTCGGTGGCTGCCATGCTGTCCATGACGACCCCCACGGCGCCGGACAGCAGATCGGTGAGGTTCTCCGGCACGGGCAGGGCGGGGGCCGCGGCGTCCAGAGCGTCGCACCATTCTTGAGCGTGCGCGAGCATGGTCGTGGCGTCGTGGTCGGCGCACTGGTGGGCTGCGGTCCAGATGCGGGTCAGGGTGGCCAGCAGGTCTGCGCCCAGCACCTTTTCGCACAGATCGGCGACGGCCCGGGTCTCGCCGGCGTCCAGGATGCCGACGTCACGGCGGCCGAGGATCAGGGCCGCCACGCCGGCGGCGTGCTCGATGCCCTGAAGGGTGGGGTGGGCGATGTCGGGCATGACCAGGGTTCGGGCACTGGTACGCAGGTACGTGCGGTCCGTGGGCCGCGTGATCAGGTGTGCGCCTTCGACACGGCTCTCCTCCAGCAGGAGCGCGGCCTCGACGACACGGGGGTCCGCTCCGTCCGGCTGCGTCCAGACGGAGTGGGCCGCGTGCGCGGCCTCGTGGACGAACACTCCCCAGGCGGCGGGATACCGCTCCTCGTCGCCAACGATCCGCGGATTGACCTCGTGGGCCTTCAGCGGGGAGAACAGGGCGGCGTCGAACTCGACCTCGCCCAGAGTGGGGAAGAACGCGGCCGGTGCGCCGCTGCGCGTGCCGGGACGGCAGGTGACGAGGAGATCCTGGCGGCCGGAGAGGGCGACCAGCCGGTCGCCGAGTTCGGCACCCACGCGCAGCCACGCGGCCGAGGAGGAACGGGGCTGCGCGGGCGGGGCGCCGTCGTCGTCCCAGCGCGCGAGGTCGGCGTCGACGTCCGGCGTGACGGCGGGGGACTGGACGTGGTGGTGGGCGCTCATCGCGAGCGGCCCCGCTGTGCGGAGCCGGTGCTGCCCGGGGGCTGCCGGACGGCCGAGGCGGGAAGCTGCTTGCCGAGGGTGAGGGGCGCGACCTCCTTGACGCCGACAGTCTTGACGACAGCGGCGGCGACGGCGTCGCGATCCTCCACAGGAGCGATGCCGACCAGGTTCGCGAGCGCGGCCTTGGTGCCCAGGACGGCCTCGGTCTTCTGGTAGCTGAGCAGCTCCCGCAGTTGGGGAGCCCAGCCCAGCTCGCCGAGTTCGACCTGGCGGGCGAGATGTCGGGCGACCCGGACCACCCGGGCATCGATCCTCAGCGCCAGGGCGAGGTCATAGTCCGTGCCGATCTGAATCTGCACGCTGAACCGGGACGACAGCGCCTCCGTCAACACCGCCCCGTGGACGCCGGGATTGTGGCCCGCCACCACGTAGAAGCCCGGCTCGGCCTTGATGGTCTCGCCCTTGTGGGCCTTGACCTGGATCTGCCTGCGCCCGTCCATCGCGGGATACAGCGCCGCCAGGACCTTCGGCGAGATCAAGGTGGCATCGTCGATCAGCAGGGCGCGGCCCTCGGTCATCGCGGTGACCAGCGGACCGTACTGGAAGACGTAGCCCCCCGCGTCGGCTTGCGTGTACTCGCCGATCAGGTCGCCGACCGTGGTGTCGCCGTCACCGGCGACGGTGAGCAGGTCGGGGAACGCTGCCTCGACCAGACTCGTCTTGCCGGTGCCCGGAGGGCCGTAGAGCAGTACCGGCACGTCGGCGTCGCGCAGGCGGTTCAGTGCCTCGACGTCGGGCAGATCGGCCAGCTCCCGGGGGTGGTAGAGCTGGCCCCCCGCGCGGCGGATCGGGCCGGTCTGCTTCGGCGTGGCCGCTGCGGTGATGGTCGTGCGGGCCATGGCCGCCTGGGCGCGGGGAGCGTGGGTGCCCGGTGGGCTGATCACAGCGGTCTGCGCTGCTGCGGCAGTCTTCGCGTTCGCGCGGAACTCCGGTTGCCCGCTTCCGCTTTGGTCGGCCTCGCCGCGTCGCACCAGGGTGAGGGCGGCGTTGCGGACGGCGCCGTGGGAGTGGCCCAGATGCCTGGCCATGCCCCCGATGGTGAGCGCATCTGCCGGCCGGTCGGCCAGCAGTCGGGCCACCTTGGCCCGTAGTTCGCCGCCCTTGGTGCGCGCTGGACTGGTAGGCGTTCCGGGTGTGGTCACAACGAGGCTCCTTCAACAGGTAGGGGGGCGGGCGGGCTTGGCGTGGGCTGGAGGGGCTGGTCGGTCTCGGAGCGGATCACGGACTGTGCCGACATCGGCGACCGGGCCAACCGGGGCGTACCGTCGGCGCTCACCGGCCGACCGAGGGCGCGGTCCAGGGGCAGGGGATGGCCGGCGACGAGCAGCTCGTCGGCTGGCGAGCAGGCCCGTGCGTCCGCTCCGTACCGGGTTCCGTCGCTCGGCAGGCGCAGCCGGGCGTCTCTTCGAAGCCGTCCTGGAGCAGGATTCGCCGGGCGGCGGCGTTGTAGCCGGTGGTGGTGATCTCCCCGGTGATGGTGTGCCGGATCGGCATGAACGGCTCTGCTGGTGCGTCGGGCACGGCGGAACTCCTATCGGTGGTGGCGGGAAGTGGTGGGAATGCTGGGCGAAGGCGAGGAGGGCCCGGAGCTTTTAGCGCATCAACGGTGCGTGGCTGGACCACGAGCGATGGGCAATGACTGCCGACGTGCTCCGGGGCGGGCCTCACCGCCCCGCAGCTACCTGACTCGCCTTTTCGCACGTTCTGATAGCCGGGAGTACCAACAACGGCCATGAGAACTGCTCCTTACGGAAGTTGGGTCAGCGATTGCGGGAGAAGGCGATGCGCGGGTCTACCGGCCGGGCCGCCGGAGCGGACGCGGCGGGAGCGGGAACCGGCGCCTTGCCCGGGAGGCCGGCGCGGGCTGGGCTGGCGGCGAGCGCGGCAGCGCTGATGGGGAACTTGTGGGTGGCCAAGCCCTGGCTGCGCTCGTGGCGTGCGGGTGGCGCGGGTGCAGGAGGGCGGCGGGCTGCTACGTCCTGGGCGAGACGGGGCTGCACCGCGACCTGGAGGTCGGATCGGTGCATCGACACCGTGGCGCTGGCGACCTTTTCCAGGGCTTCGCTGCGGTCGGAGATGATCGGCAGCGTGTAGATGTCCAGGTCCGGGTTCAGCCGCCAGCCGTGTTCCTCCAGGATGAGTCGGCCGCCGAGCGCAGAGGAGTGGTCGCTGGTGGCCGCGACGATGCCTAGACGCGGATGCTCGGCGAAGGCGACGTCGGGATCTATGCGTAGAGGGCGCTCACGGGCCGGAGCCGCACCGGAGGCCAGCGAGGGGTCGAACGCGGCGTCCACGTCAACTTGGTAGCCGGACTTACGTAGCAGTGCGACGGCCCGGGTGGCGCGACCCTGTCCGTCACGCTGCTGGTCGGCCAGTGCGTACAGCGTCGGCTGGTCCGGGACGGGGTGAAAGTCGAAGCCCTTCAACATCCATGTGCTTGCGGCGAGTTGCTTCGGGTTCGCGGCGACGATGCCGTAGTCGGGGTGGCGGCCGACTGCGATGTCGGGGAGCGAGTCGTAGTGGGTGGGCATAGCAGATCCATCCGGTGGAAGCTCGGGGGCCGGCGCGGTCGAGGGTCGGGATGGTTCTGGTGGGGTGGGCCATGGCGGACTCCGAGGCGGGAAGCGGTCAGCGACCGGGTACAGACGAGGAGCGACGAACGGGTGGCAGCGCCGGGCGTATGGCCGACGCGGCTGGCTGTGGTGTCGGCGTCGTGCGCTGGGCTGTTGGCGAGAGTGCGCGAGCGGCACTCGCTCGTGGTGAGGCAGCGCCCGCCCGCGGAGTCACGCCGAGCTGATCAAGGCGCGAGTCGATCGCGGCGAGCAGACTTGGAACGTTGCCGCCGTGTCGCGCGTGGGGGCCGTCCGGCTCCGAGTCGTAGATCACTTCGTGGGTTGCGGAGTCGTCAGGATGCCCACGGGTCACCAACCAGCTCTCCGGATGCCCGGGTGGATGCTCGGTGGACGGCTCCTGGGGTGGCGAGATGATCAGCGAACTACCGTCAGGCAGCCCGACGTGGACGATGTAGTCGCTGAGGCCGTACTCGACGGTGCACTCCAGGCCGCGCTGCCGAAGGGGAACGGTGACGTGCCCGTACCCGTGCTCCCGTTCCACGGATGCCGCTGTGAAACGCAGAGGAGGATCGCTGGCGCGCGCGGTGATGCGAGTGCTCTCGCTTTCGAGGGAGACCAAAGGCTGGTCGGATTGCATGGACCTCTCCTTGGCCCGGCGCCCCAGCAGCCGACGGCGCGAGCCGCAGACCGTGGGACGGCAGAAGTATTGGTGTTCCACGAGGATCCGGAGATTGGCCGGTTTGGCGTCGCCGGAACTCTGTGTTAGCGGCGTCAGCGAGAACGATGCGCGGGAGGCGGATTCGGAGCGGGCGGTGCAGGAGGCGAAGCAGCAGGAGTGCTGCGGTTGCCCGGTGCGGACCGCGCGAGGGCTACCTGAGTGCGTTCGGTCTGCGGAGACTGGTCGGTGTCCGCCCGGCGGACCAAGTAGTCGCCAGCCCGCGCGAGCGCCGGACCTTGGTAAGACAATTCGTCCGCGTAGTGCCAGCCGTCGGCGTTGCGGATCTCCTCCGCGCGGCTCACGTACAGCTCTCGCGAACCGGGTTGCGAGGCGTCCATGAGCGCCAACACGTCATCCCACTCGTGCCGGATCTGGCCTGCTCGTTCCAGGTTGGTGTCGATCCCGCGCAGCCGCCGGAGGTCCTCACTGATCGGCCCATCGACGTAGTCGGTACCGCTGGCGGCGGCGCGGACACCAGCCAGTACCTCGGGGCCGTGGGTGAGGAAGACCTCGACGTGTTTCCACGCTTCGGCGTCCCGTTTCACCTTGCCGTCGTCGTAGCTGCCATCGATGGGCCAGCCGTCGCGGTCGCAGAGGGAATCCGAGACCGCATCCCAGTCGTCGGACGCCTGGCGGATGCCGGCGGCGGCAGCAGCCAGGGCCGGGATGTGCTGCCGCCACGCCAGGTGATCGGAGGTCGAGGATGGCTGGTCTTCATGGGGTGCGGATATTTCGGGCACGGTAGATCCTTCTTCCTTCGTGTGCTTGCGCCTTTGCTCATCGCGAGCGCGGCAGTGCGCGGACGGCGGAGGACGGGATGGGGGCAGGGGCCGGGATTTGCCGATCGCCGGGAAGCCCGCTGAGTGCCACGGCCGGGGAGACGCGAGCCGCCGCTGCCGGGCGTCGGGAGCGGGAGTGGATCTCGTCGTCTAGGCCCTCCCCCACGAGGTGCAGCTCCTCGCCAAGATCGGTCAGGCGTTCCGCCAGGGCGTCCAACTCGGAGGCGCTGCCACGGGCTTCGTGTGTGCGGCACCACTCCGAAGCGGTTTCGAGGAGCTGGTGCAGCCGGGCCACCGCGCCAAGGTCGTCCGTGAGTGCCTCGTGGAACAGCCCGGCGAACTCCTCGGGATGGGCGGCGGCAAGGCGGTCGATCCAGTTGCTGGCCGATGCCGCGGTGCGCGGGCTCAGGCCCGAGGCGGCACCTCCCCCGTAACCTCGGAGGTCTGGTCGCGGTACGGTTGACGACGTTGCTCAACTCTCTTTATCTATAGGTCAGTTGAGCTAGGCCGACATTCGGGCGTCGGTGTCGAACAGCTCTCGCTCGGCGGGGTGCAGGATGTGCTGGGTGATGAAGCTCCGGCCCGCGACCTTCCACAGGCCCCGGCCCTTGGTCAGGGCGGACACCGCCTGGGTCTCGACGCCGGTCAGGCCGAGCAGCGAAGCGGCAGCAGCGAGCTGGTCGGGTTCCTGCCGGTAGATGATGCGAGTGGAGCAGTCGGCCAGCAGGCCCTCGGCCAGCACCCGGCCGCGCGAGCCGGCATCGCCTGCGCTGAGCAAGTCGCTGAGGCGGTGGATGACCATCAGGTTCGCGATGCCAAGCCCGCGAGAGAGCTTCCACTGCGACTGCATGCGCTCCAGCAGGCCGACGTGCCGCATCACCCGCCACGCCTCGTCGTAGATCACCCAGCGCCTGCCTCCGTCCGGGTCGGCGAGCGCGGACTCCATCCACGCCGACGCGCAGGTCATTGCCAGCACCAAGGCGGTGTCGTCGCCGGAGCCGCCGAGGCGGGAAAGGTCGATGGACAGCATCGGCGTGGCCGGGTCGAAGGCCACCGTCGAGGGAGCGTCGAACATGCCGCTCAGGTCGCCGTGCACCAGACGACGCAGTGCGTGCGCGAGGTCCTGTGCGGCGGGCCCCATACGTCCGGCCTGTTCGCCGAGGGCCCGGTCGAGGCGCTCGGGCGAGCCGAGGGCGTGCGCGATCTCGCCGAGCAGCGGCACCGTGCCGCTGGCATCTGCCTCGGCGACGACCAGGTCGAGAGCTAGGTCCAGGGCGGTGTGCTCCATCGGCAGGAGATCGCGCTTCAGCACCGTACGCGCCAGGCCCGCAAGGAGAGGGAGGCGGCGCTTGCGGACCTCGGTCGACCAGTCGCCCTCACTCACTGATGCGGGCCGGGCCGGAGCGTCCAGTGGGTTCAGCCGGCCCGGAAGCCCTGGGCCGAGCGCGATGCTGTAGCCGCCGAGGGCCCGCGCGACCGTCGTCCACTCTCCCTTGGGATCGCAGGGAACGTAGACCCGGTAGCCATGGGCAATCGCCCGGGTGGCTATCGACTTCGCCAGCGCGGACTTGCCCATACCGATGATCCCGGCCAAGACGGCGTTCGGATTCGTGAAGCCCTCGATCCGCCCGCTGCTGTACAGCGAGAACGGGTCGTAGCAGAACGCCGCCTCCGCGTGTACGTCACGGCCGATGAAGATCCCTTCGGCGCCCAGGCCGCCCTCGGCGAGAAACGGATAGGCGCCGCTGACGGTGGCTGTGGTCATGCGATGGGAGGGGAGGCTGAGCTTGCCGCCCCGAGCCGAGGAAGATCCCGGGCGGCCGGACGGCGGGTAGGTCGGACGCAGTTCCGGGTCGAGGCGCTCCTCGGCGCGGTGCTTCGGCGGTGCTCCGGCGCGGCGGGCCTGGCGGCGGGCCTCGGCGAAGCTTTCGCGGGCGGCACGCTGCTCAGAGCGTGATGCCTTGCGGGGGACAAACAGGTGGGAGGCGCTGGCGCGGGTGCGAGGCATGAACGTTTCTCCAGACGGAAGGCGGGTCAGCGGCGGACGAGACCCGTGAACGGCGAGTGCAGGTCGGCCGGGGTGGTGCGACGGCGCACTAGATGCGCGGCGCGCTGGTGGCGCTGGCAGATGGTCAGCTCCGGCGCGCCCTCGGGCAGGCCCGCATGGCATGCCTCGCGTTCGGGCACCTCGCCGGATTCCGGCCGTGGTGCGGCGTGGTACGCGGCGTGGATGTGATCGGCGGCCTGCCAGATCCGGGTGCGGGTAGCGCGGAGCTGGTCGCCTTCGACCGGCACGAGCTGGCCGGTGCGGGCGGCGTGGGCGTCGAGCAGGCCGTGCAGCGAGACGAGGTGGGCGTGCAGGGTGTCCAGTTCAGCTCGGGTGGTGACAAGGGGGCCGCCCGGAATGTTGAGCGAGCAGTGGAAGTCGAGCGCGGCGGTGGCGAAGGGCACGAAGTCCTGCGCGGGCGGGCTGGCGGTGCGGGACATGGGGGTGCTCTTTCGGGGGGAGGGAGGGCCGGCATCAGGCCGCGAGGGCGAGCGGCATCGCGGCGACGGTGAACGCTTCGGCCTGCTGCCAGGTGAGCGGTCGGAGGTCGAGTTGGGCGCCGACGGCCGCGGTCTCCACGACCGCGCAGGCGGAGCGGAGTTCGTCCTCCGAGTCGGCCGAGACGGTCAGCAGGCCGGTCAGGGCGACATCCGCGTGGCCCGCGATGAGCTGGCGCTCCCGGGACTTGATGTCCTGGTACTCGATCGAGTCCGCCTCGGAGTCGACCTGGCCCCGTCGGGCTCGCTCGGCGGCATCGGCGATCACGCTGGACTTCTTGCGCTGGACATCGCGCAGGGCTGCGTCCAGCCCCTTCGGCTCGTAGGAGAGCGACAGGGTGCGCCGGACCCCGGCGGTGAACAGGAGCTGGTGGAGGAAGCCCGCCGACGTTTCGGTGCGGGGCCAGTTCTCCACCCAGTACGTGGTGTGGACGGCCGAGTCGGTCGCGATGTGGTCGGCCTTCTCGACGACCACGACTGGACCGGCAGCAGCGGGATCAGCCTCGGGATGCCCTGCCGTGGACCAACGGTCCAGCGTTGCAAGGGACTTAGGGTCGTACGCGGTTCGCACGACGGCCGCGATCTCGCGGGCGGTGAGCCAGCCGGTGGGATTGAGCCCGGCGGTTCGCGCGGCCTGATCGAAGGTCGAGGTCAGCTGTGCCAGGACGCTGAAGGACCCGGTGAGGCCGCCACCGGCCTGGTTGATCAGTCGCCGTGCGGCCTTGGCGTCCAGGGACACCGCGACGTACGCCTCGTGCGGTGCCGCCGCCGGGCCGGCGCTCTGGATCAGCTCGCTGTAGATCGCACCCGCCGTGGGGGCATGCGGCTGGCCGTGCTCCTCCCAGTACCGGCGCAGCGCGTCACCCGAGTCCGGGACGGTGCGCTCGATCACCTGGATCCTGGCGACCTGGCCCGTGCGGGCGAGCGCGGCCAGCGCGCGTCCCCATCCGCTGACGTTGGCGTTCTGGGTACCCGGGTCGAGCAGCGCGTAGGCGCGGGAGGAAACCTTGACGACGGCGGTCAGGGCGCCGGTGTGGGGGTTGTGGACCGCACCGTATCGGCGGTCGGGCGCAGTGACCACGCGCAGGCTCGCCGCCGTGCCGGGCAGGTGGAGCAGCCCTTCCCGGACCGGACGGCGGGAGGGCCGGGTGAGCCAGACCAACTGGCCCCGCATTCGGCGAAGGGCGTACCGGGTGACGATCGGAGCCCAGTCGGCCAGGGCTCGGCCTCGGTAACGGACGAATACGAGGAGGGCGATAGCTGCCCAGACAGGGATGAGTTCGAGAGCGCCGACCACGCCGCGGGTGAGGATCACGGCGAGCAGGAGAAGGCCGGTGAGGCTGACGACGATCAACTGCGAGGCGGTCAGGCCGAGCAGGATGCCGCGTCGCGAGCGGTGTGGAAATTTGACGCTGGCCGTGGTGGCTTCGGCCTGGTGCTTGTTGGACATGGTGGGTTCCAGACGTTGGGAGCGGGCGAGGGCGGGGCGCGCGGCGCTCTTCTGCAGGTCATGGCGGGGCTCGTTTCTGGGGATCGGTTGCGCGGGGCGCGGGGGCGGGCTGCCGTAACAGCCCGCCCCCGGATGTGATGTGTCAGGAATCCGACGGCGGCTGGCTGGGATACACCCAGTTCGTCGGGGTCGGACAACCGGTAGCCGACGGTCCCGTGGAGGCCGGCGGAGACGGTGCAGGGCCGGTGGACGGTGCGGCACCAGCTCGGGTCATGCTGCTGCCCGCAGCCGACGCGGCAGCGAACTGCCCGCCAGCGGAGCCCCCTTCGGGATCATCCGATTCGTCCTCGCCGCCTCGGGTGATGAGCGGCGGGATACCGGGGCGCTGGATCAGGGCCCGCCCCTTGTCGCCGGAGGCGTTCGGGTCTTCGCCGTACCGGAAGCTGGTCTGCGGCTTGGGCGGTCCGGAATCGATGCCCTCCTTGCTTAGGGTGCCGCCGGAGGGGCTGATGCCGGAGGCAACGCCGTCGCTGCCCGCGCCGGGGACCTGGCTCGGCCCCTGCGGTGCCGGTGCACCGGTGCTGGCCTGCATCGCCAGACTGCCCGCAGTCTTGGCAGCTCCAGCGGCGACCGCCATGCCCGCGACGCCGGTGCGGTGCAGGTCGTCGTGGCCCCCACCGTCGCTGGCCCAGTGGACGAACTTGTACGTGGCGTACGGGCACAGCAGGACCAGCACCATCACGACGATGCCGGCCATCGCGTCGGACAGCGCGGCCATGCCGTCGTGGGCGTCCGACTTGCCCATCGCTGAGACGCCGATGAGGAAGACCACGGTCATCAGGAGTTTCGAGACGACCAGGGTGGCGGTGGCCTCGATCCAGCCGCGTCGCCACCGCTTGGCGACCTCCCAGCCTCCGCCGGCTCCGGCGAAGACGGCGAGAGCGACCAGCACCAGGACGCCGACCTTGCGGGCGACCATGACGCCCCAGTACATGAACGCGCCGATCGCGCATCCTAGGGCGACCAGGGCTGGGACTCCCCAGCCGAGGCCGTACATCGCCCCCAGTTCGTTGACCTTCACCACACGGCGGATCGCATCGTCGACTGAGCTGTTGGCCGCTTGGAACAGGCCGTCGGACAGGGCGTCGACCACGGTGATGGCGACGGTCGTGAAGGCGATGGCGCAGAAGCTGAAGAGGATGCCGGTCATGGTGCCGATGGCTGCTTGAGCCAGGGCGCGTTCGTCTCGCCGCCAGGCCGCGAACATCAACTGGATGCAGAACGTGCCGACGGTCAGGGCGAGCCCGATGGGGAGCAGGAGTTCGTAGTTGTCCCGGAACCATCCGGCGTTGAGATCGATGGCGGTGGTCTGGTTCACGGCCTTCGCGGCGAGATCCGCAGCGCTGGCTGCCAGTTCGCCCGCCGACTTCGCGATCCATGCTCCGATGCCGTCGGTGACGGCTCCGGCGGGGTTGGTGGCGAAGTCGACAGCACCGCACACCTTGTCCATCAGCGGAATGTCGCAGACTCCCATGGCGATACCTCCTTTCTGGGTTGGTGGTCAGGGCGCGACGGACGGCATGACGCCGACCAGGGCACACGGGTGGGAGGGGCGGCACTGGACCGCGAGGGTGGTGACGCGACTCTCCGCACCACCGGCAGGCGAGCCCTTCCAGGCGATCGACTGCTTGCCGGAGACGGTCACGGCGTAGACGTATGTCTGCGTGATCGTTCCGGGATTCGCCTGAAGGGCCTGGGTGAACGAGTTCGGGAAGTGACCCTCGTTGACCTTGGCGGTGGCGAACTGGCCGTTGGCGGCCATTTCCTTCCACAGCACGGGCGAGGGAACGATCGCGTCGACCGAGTCGGGATCGGCGTACTTGGTCTCGGTGGTCAGCCACCCATGCAGGGTGGTCAGCAGCTCTGCCTGGGAGTACGCACGGGTGTCGTACGACCACAACGCTTCGGCGGCTGCCTTCCCGAACGCGATCGGATCGTGGGTGCCCGGCGGAGTCGGGAGGGAGTGAGGGTGCGACCTCGGCGAGGGCGATCCGGACGGCGAAGTGGCCGACGAAGAAGAAGAGGGCGAACTCGCGGTTGGGACGGCAGCTTTGGAAGGGCCCCTGCCGTCGCGGGTGAGGTAGGCGGCAAGGCCGGCGAGGGCGACGAGCACCACCAGAACGGCGGTGCCGAGCAGCGCCCGGCGGCGCACGCGAGATGCGCCGCCGGGGTTCGAGGAGTGGGAGGGCATCAGTGGACCTGCGTCCCCAGCGTGCTGAAGAACGCGACCACACCGTTTGCGGCGCCCAGCAGAAGGGCCGCGCCAGCGCTGACCAGCACACCCTTCTTGCCGTTGGCCTCGGCCTGGTGGCCACCAGAGTGGTGGCCCCACGCCCAAACACCCGCGCTGACGGCGAGCGCGCCGACCACGGCGATGATCCCGAAGAGGTTGATCGAGCCCATCACCTGCTTGAGGACGGCGAGGCCAGGAAGCCCGCCCTCGTTCGGCTTGATCCCGGGGTCGTAGGCGAGCTGGATGACCTTGTCGGCGAGATACATTACGAACTCCGGTTCGATTCATTGCACGCTGAAGCCCGAGAGGGCGGAGCGGCGGCGCGAGAAGAAGGGGGAGGGAGAAGCGCCGGTCAGACGACTCGGCGGGCCGCGAGAATCTGCGACTTCCACGACGCGAGGGTCGCGATACGCACCACGTCACCGGTGTGCGGGGCGTTGACGATCAGGCCCTGGCCGATGAACATCCCGACGTGCTCGGGGACTTCGGCCGTTCCCTCGGTGAAGACGAGGTCACCAGGCTTGAGGGCATCGGCCGACGTAGCCTTGCCCTCCTTGACCTGCGTGTACGTCGTGCGCGTCAGGGTGACTCCGGCGGCCTTGTACGCCTGCTGCATGAGAGAGGAGCAGTCGCACCGACCCATGGGGTCGGGCCCATGGGAGTCGGTGCAGCTCCCGCCCCACTGGTACGGCGTCTTGAGCTGGCCGAGGGCCCAGCGAATCGCCGTCTGGACCTTCGCCGGAGCATCCGCTGGGATCTTGTACTCCGCCGGCACCGCGCCCGGAGGGATGGTTCCGAAGTCGGTTCCGTCCCCGCCGGCCGTACAACCGCCCGCGATATCGGATGGAGCGGTCTCGGTGTCAGCAGAGCCAGACGGAGAAGGGCTCGGCGACCCGCCGCCGGACTTCGACAGCAGGGGCGCGATGGCCTTCTGCAAGGCGGTGGCCAGCGGCTCCCACTTGGCATACGCCTCCGGGAACCCCGACCGCTGTACGGCCTGAGCAGCCTGGGTGACGGACAGGGACTCCCAGCGCGAGACCTTCTGCAGCCCCTCGTAGAACTTGGTCGAGGAGTGCACCGGATCGAGGATCTCGTTCGCCGTGCCCCATCCCTGCGACGGCCGCTGCTGGAACAGGCCCAGCGAATCCCGGTCGCCGTAGGTCAGGTTCCGGAGGCCACTTTCCTGCAGCGCGGTAGCCAGGGCCACGACTTGCCCCCGGGCCGGAATGTTCATCGCGACGCCGGTGGCCTGGATCGTCTTAGCGTTGGGGACCTGGTCGGCAGGATCATCAAGCCCCGCGACGGAGACCGCGCCCTTGTCGCCACCGTCCAGGATGGCCTTCACCTGTGAAGCAACGGCAGCGGTATCCACAGACTGTGCACCGCCGGTCGAGCAGGAGGCCGAAGCCGTACTGGCACCGATGGCGAGGATGGGAACGGCCAGCAGCAGCGGGCCGGATGCGAAGAGACCGACGACGGCTCCGGTGGTCTTCTTCATCGCCGCTGCCGTTCACCGGTTCGGCGGTGGCCGACGGACAGCGGTGTTGGGTCGGGGCGCGGGGGTGTCAGGGCATGCTGCATCGCAGCGGCTCCTCGTGGTTCGTAGGAGGCGCGGTGCCGACTTCTCGTGCAAAGCCGTCGGCACCGCGCCGATGTGAATCCGCCTCTCAAGGCACACCCGGGTCAGGGGAGTTGGTAGCTCCCGGACGCCGGTCTCGGGTCAAGCGCGGCAGCCAGCCGCGCTCGTAATCTCAGGCAGAACACCGGTTCTCCTCACGGCTTCTCGGACGAAGGGCTAACGGGCCTGCCGTGCTGCCCATTCGGACGAGACAACACGGATAAGCACAGGTCAGCGAGGGTTGAGCGCTGCTCTGCCCCGGTGACATGGCGAGACAGTAGACCTGGATTCCGGCCGCGCCAAACGGCTCTCGGGCTCGGCCTCGGACAGAGACACGGCTCGTTAGGTGCGGCCGGAATTCGCGACTAACCTCCGGCGCAACCCCGCTCGAAACGACCGCTGTTGAGCGACGTCCGGAGCGGGTTCAGTCCCACCGTGCCCTGAAAGAGGCCCCGCACATGAGCTACACGCTGCACCGAGGCGATGCCCTCACCGTGCTGAAGACCCTCCCGGACGAGAGCGTCAACGCCGTCATCACAGACCCGCCGTACAACTCCGGCGGACGTACCAGCTCGGACCGCACTGGTCGCACCGCGCGAGCCAAGTACGTCACCAGCAACAGTGCGCACGACCTGCAGAACTTCCCCGGAGAGAACCGCGACCAGCGTTCCTACCGATCCTGGCTGACCGACCTGCTCACCGAGGCGTACCGGGCCTCGACCGAGCACGCGGTCGCCATGGTCTTCACCGACTGGCGCCAGGAACCGACCACCTCGGACGCCCTGCAGATGGCCGGGTGGACCTGGAGTGGCACCATCCCGTGGATCAAGCCCTCCAGCCGGCCCCGCAAGGGCGGGCCGAAGCAGGACTCGGAGTTCATCGTCTGGGGCGTCAAGGGATCCCTCGACAACACCCGCGACCTCTACCTGCCGGGTCATTACATCGCCTCCCAGCCCCGCAAGGGCCGTGTCCACATCACCCAGAAGCCGGTCGAGGTCATGCAGCAGCTCGTCCAGGTCTGCCCCGAGGGCGGCACCGTGCTCGACCCGTTCACCGGCAGCGGCTCCACGGGGGTCGCGGCCCTGCGCGAGGGACGCCGCTTCGTGGGCGTCGAGCTGTCCGCGCACTACGCCGATGTCGCCGAGGAGCGGCTGCGCGCCGAACTGACAAAGGGCGACTTCGAGCTGGCCGGTCCGGAGGCATGAGCATGAGAGCGGGGAGCCCGGGGTCCGCGCCCCGCAGACGCCAAAGGGCGGCTGGAGTATCGAGTAACCGATGCTCCAGCCGCCCTTCTGTTTGCGTCAAGCCGCCTCGAATGCCCGCCGGATCAACGGGGCCGCCTTCTCCAGGTCGGCTGCCGAAGCGAGGCGTACCTCCAGGTCCCCGGTCCCGAGGTGCCCGATGCCGCGCATGTCCCGGGTGAAGCCCTCCTCCAGCTCGACCGTGTCCGGGTCGAGTCTGAGATAGACCAGGATCGCCTCGTGCTTTGGGCGGAAGATCACCGATGCTACGTTCACCAGCCGCCGGTAGGCGATGTAGTGGCGCAGCGGTGCCACCTCGACCTCGCCCCATGCCGTGAGCGCGTCGTCCACCTCCGCGTACAGGTCCCGCAGGCACTCCGGTACCAGGCTGGCATCCGTCGGCGAAGGAGCCACCGGGACCGCCGCCGCGACGTCGACCGTGGTCTCCCGCACCCGAGTTCGCCGGGAGGAAGCGGCGGTCGGGAAGCCGGGCGAGGAGTCGACGAGCAGCAAGCTCAGCAGGCCGCCCTCGAAGATCCGGTAGCGCACCAGGTCGATCCGCTCGGGCAGCCGCTGCACGGCCACACGGTCGTGGTGGGAGAAGCTAGCCGCGATGCAGACCATCCGCGGTCGACGCCAGTCAATCGACTCGGCAGCCTCCGCGCCCAGCACCTTCCGCACGAGCGCCTCGAACTCGTGGTGCGCCGACTCCAGCCAGGACAGGTACGAGACGGCCTGCGACAGCACCCCGCTGTCGGAGCCCTTTTTGAACTCGATCACAACCGGGCTGCCGTTCTCGTCCAGCCCGAGCGTGTCGATCCGACCCCGGTGCCAGGGGCCGGTCGGGTACTCCGACGCCAGGAAGCGGATGCCGAGCATCGCCTCCAGGCCGGCCTCGACCCGCCGCTGCAGTTCCACCTCCAACGCCACCGTCGAACCGGGCAGCTCGACGTCCCGCCCGCCCGCGTCTCGCCGGAACAACATCAGCTCGGCCATCACCGTCCCTCTCCCGCGATCGGTACAAGAGAAGCAATCGAAACGGGCGGATGGATATTCCAGACGGAGGGGAGCCGCCTGCCTTGGAACGGCGTACCGTACTCGCGCAGCACCACACAGGGTGACGAGAGCGCGGCGTCGCACCTGCGACTATCCCCTCCCGCCCTCTGCCGAGCACGGCTTCGGGAGAGTCAGTGTCCAGCCGTCACGGAGGGGGCAAGCACTGGCGTTTTGCAAAGGCTCCATGCCCGCCTCCGGTGGACGCCCTGTGGATAATCGTGCAGAGCAAGCGCGCATGGCGAAAGACATCGCGATGGGGGCCAGCGGAGCCATCCGATGGCGCCGTCAATCCGCGCTGCTAGATGATGATCAGTACAGAGGTCGGGCTGGGATTGGCTAGGGGTAGTGGGAAGCATGCGGCAGACCGGGTTGTACTACCCGTACGTGCACGTCCAGAACGATGACTGGATGAAGGTGGCGGCCTTGTACTGGCCGCAGTTGGCCCGCGTGGTTCCCCGGGACTACCCCGTCCGGGATTCTGAGACGGGCAAGGCCCTGGCCGATGGACTCGACTTTTTCGTTCCGATAGAGCCCGGTGCTGCTCCCGCAGCCGTGGAAGCCCCTTTTCTGGAGACCATCCGGGAGCACGCCGGAACGTTGCGCCGATACTACGAGATCCGCGAATGGCAGATCCGCGAGAGCACGGTCGTACCGCCGTCGTTGCGGCGTACCAACCTCTACGTCCCGGATGCCCATAGAGATGACCACTCCGACGGCCGCCCCAGTGGGTACATCGCGCATTTGTACTGGCAGGAGGTCTCGCCGGTCTTGCGCGAGGCGTTGATCGCTGAAGGGCTGGCAATCAACGCGGACCGCCCCACGTTCGAGGGGCGGGAGCCGTACGGCACGTGGATCTCTATGGACCCGATGCTGGCGTGGGTCTACAAGTGCGCGCTGACCGATGAGCTGGCGCGGCGCAACCAGCTCGTGCCGACGACGGACCAGATGGCGGCACATCGAGCGAGCCAGGTATGGGACACCGAACGTGTCAGGGCCGTTCTGCTGCGGGGCCGGCAACCGCGTGCCGACCAGTCCGTGTCTGCGGTTCTGGGAGAGCTGGCTGTCCGGATGGTCCTGCCAGCCGACCTGGCAAATGTGTCAGTCGGCAAGGTGATCGAACTCCGGCAGAAATACGGGGCCGAATTCGAGACTTTCATGGATGAGGTCGACAGCGTCGCACGCGAGATGCAGGAGCACCTCGCGGAGATCGAGGATCGCGAAGTTCTTGCCGCCCGCCTGCGGCAGCTGCACCGGACCCGCTTCGAGCGACCACTGAACGACCTCAAGGCGGCGATGAAAAGCCTCAAGATCGACGCGGCCACTGGAGTGCTCAACGTCCAGACGGAAGCCCCTGCAGTCTTGGGAGCCGTGGGCGGCTATGCGGCCGGAGGGCTGCCCTACGCCTCCGCTCTCGGCCTCGCTTTCGGCCTGGTGGGGTACCGGCGGCAGATCAGCAAGCAGCGCCACGAAGCCCTCAGCAACTCCCCGGCGTCCTTCCTCCTCCAGGTAGAGAAAGGCCTGCGGCCTGCGAGCGTGATGCGCCGCCTCGCCCATCGTGCCCCCCGCGTGCTCGGCGCGGGACGACGGGAAGGCGCTGCCTAGAGGACAGAGCGCTGGGTGAGGTACTGGCCGTGCCGACACGGCCTCACGTCGCAGTGTCCCGCCCGCCGCTCCCTACCGGCAGCAGCACAAGCAGGTACGGGCCTGGCCGGAGGAGGGGTGCCCGGTGCGGTCTGTAGACGTCTGACAACCCTGTTGATGCGGTGTCTTGTCACCGGTGGTGCCCGTCCGGGTGGCCAGCCGCTGGCCGGATGCCTTTGGACGGTGCATCACGAGGTAGCAGCGGCCAACCCGTTGTATGTGATCTGACCAGGCACGACATCACCCGGCGGCATCACGCGGAAGGCGGCGGCATGATCGCTCACGGTCTCGGTGATCACCGGATTGCCGCACTCGTCCAGCCCGAGCGAGTCGATCCGCCCCTCACACGCGAACCGGTGTTGTACTCCGAGGCCGGATCTCGAGCATCGCGTCCATGTTGCGCTCGATCAACGTCTGCTGACGGTCCAGTGCCACCGCTGCTCCCGGGATCTCGGCCACCTGGCCGTCGGCGACGCGGAACATCTTGAGATCGTTCACCGGCTTCCCCGTTCGCCTCGATGGCCTCGCTCGAAACAATTGATTCCAGGGAGGTTGTATTCCGCAGCGCCAGCTGGCCGACCCGTTCAGGAGCACCTGGTAAGTACCCGGATGAGCCAGTCCGCCAACGATCGTGTGGCACCTGCACAGGCGCCGCGAATAGCTGCGATGAGCAGCAGATCGTTCCGATTTGGGGTCTGCTGCTGGTGCGGATCAGACATGTGAGCCTCCGGGAAGTCGACGTGCTGACGTCCATCCACCCTGGTTGCTTGCCTGACCCGCCGAGCGATACCTGCCAGGACCGGGCAAGCGCTGACGCCGACGTGGAGTCAGGTGGCGTGGCAGGATGACTGCGTGGAGTGATGGGTGGGGGAGGGCACGTGCCGGGTGTTCGTATGCCAGCGGAGAACGAACTCCCTGCTGGTCCGAAACGGTCGCTCGTATCTGCGCTGCACAAGGTGTACGGCATGGCCGGCAAGCCCTCCACGCGGGAGATCGCTACCGCTATCCGCAACCGTGACGATCTTCCCGGCACGCTCAGCCACGAGGGCGTGGGCGCGACCCTCCGGGGAGCTGGGGGTTTGCCGCGCTGGCCCAATCTAGAGTCACTGGTCCGGGTATTGGCTGATCGAACTATCACCCGTGGCGATTCTGACGCCGCAATAAGCCACATCCATACGTTGTGGCTTGAGGCAGATGCAGAGCAGGCTCTTGGAGCCCGGGAGCCATCCTCTGCAGATGCTGTCCACGCCATACCGTCGAAGAGTGGACACGCGGTTGAGGCGAACGTGACGAGTCGCAATTCGCTGGATGCCAGCATGAGGGCCATGGCTGGCCTGTTCTCCGAGATCAACGAGAAGACTGGCACGATCGTGGCATTGCTGCGCGACGGCGGAGTGGAGATGTTGGCATCCTCCTTGGTCGCGGATGGAGATTCCCCTGAAGCCGATCTGCTGATTGAGGCTTCGACGTGGCCTCTGGGGGAAGTCATGGAGGCTGTTGAGGACTCGTTCCGTACGGAGAACCCGGAATTACTCCAGCTGATCAGCTCGGCATGGCGGCCAGTGGATGAAATTGTGCAATTCGTCGGCCAGTCCAGGCAAGATGTGAATCACCGGGCAATTCATTTGCTAGTGGTGTTTGTTGCCTTATGGCGACCGGTACGTGATGTCGTTCGGTTGCTATACGGGCTTCGGGTGAACGGACACGATGTGGAGTCTCGTGTGGTGCTCCACGCCGGAGCTTGCCGATCGATCGCCGAAGTCGTTGACCTCGTGAAGGCGCTGCAGCGAAGTGGCGGGAACGGAGGTATCCGCGAAGTATGCATGGCATTGACTCGACGCCCTTTGCAGAACGTCCTAGAAGTGGTGCGCGAGTTACGAAACGCAAACAGCGGGGCCGCTGCGGACAGCATCCTGTGGCATGCGGCATGGGGACCCGTGGACGGCATTCCAACCCTGTTGGCAGTACTGCGTGATGAAGGCCGTGACCAAGAGGCCGAACACGTTGTGAAAGCAGCGGCGTGGCGGTCGGCACGCGACGTGTTCGATCTTGTCGAAACACTGCGACAGGCCGGGCGAAATGGTGCGGCTGATCAAGTGCTGGATGCAGTGACTCGCGCGCCTGCGGAGCACGTTGTTGAACTGGTTCTGCTACTCCGGTGGCGGGGGCGAGACGAAGAGGTTGCCCGGCTGCTGGCGTCGGCTCGCAGTGAGGGCGGACAAGAGCGGGACGTCCTTGCGGATGCTCTCGACTCCGTAGGGCTGCAAACCGCCGCGGAGTCATTGCGCTGGTAGCGCCATGACCGATACTCGAGTCGGCCACCTATCGTGCGAGATAGCCCCGGGCCGGGCTCTGACCGTCCTCCCCTGCGGGCCGGACGACATCACGTGATTGCTGGGTAGGTGATCGCGCCCTCCGGGAACTGCACCAGCCTGGCACCGGCAGTACTCGCGTCGCGCATCAGCTGCCGAACCTGATCACCGCTCGCCCGCAGGTTCCTGGAGTCGGTGGGGTCTTCCGTAACCGTGCTCTGTGCGACCGCCAAACGCATGCCCTACGCATCAGCGCAACGATATGGCCTGTGCGGGTTCGCACAGTTCGATCTCAGTCGCGCAACGTAATCGCGCGTGTCGTCGACCTCGACGTTGGACACCAGAACTGAGCAAAGTAGGGCGTCGGCGTGCTGGGGCGCGTGTCGAGTCGCAGATCAGACAAGTGCTCGAATAGTTTAGTTGTCGCAATCTTGATTCGAACATAAGGTCGAATTATTCCCGGTGCTCGTCGTCCGGTGCTTTCGCTCGGAGTGGATTGTCAGAGGCGTCGGTTACCTTTCGGACCATGCGTCCAAACGGGTTACCCGCGGGAGAAGTTGGGGAAGGTCAGCGCCTGTCGGAGGGGGGCGCGTCCCGGTCAGCCGGAATCCCGCGACAGGCTCTGGCATTCAGTTCGGTTCGATCAAGGAATGCCGCCAGCATCTTCGGTCCGGTAATCGGCAGCGCGGCGAGCCTCAACGTTGGCGACGAAGAAATCGAGTGCGCCAAGGCCATCTGCGACATGCTCGCAGCCAGCGAAGATGATCAGGGCTTCCCCATCCGTGAGCTGTATGCCGTGCTGGCCGCGAGGTTTGGTCACGGCACAGTCAGATCGCGGCTCGGGCAGCTCATCGCCGCCGGCTCGGCGCGCTTGGTCCGGGGCAAGCTGAACGACACGCACGTGGAGCTCACGGAGGCCGGTCATGTGGGCTTGCTGCTCTTCCCCATGGTGACCGACACCCTCAACCATCAGGTGCTGATGGAAGTCCTCACCTACTTCATGAACGGTCTGGATAATCCCGAGGCCGAAGCAGGGGAGCTCCGGCAGAAACTGCACGCATTCAGGGGCCTGGTCCAAGGGCGATCTCGGGCGATCCGCGAGATCATCACCCAGAACGACATCGCGGCCGCCATCGAGATCGGCAAGCTGGACACGCGTGACCTGGCCGAGCGGATCCGGCTGGTGTGCGACAAGGCCTTCTCCAGTCTTCGTCAGATCCAGGAGCTGGCGACGGACCTGGATCGCCTGATCACAGCCGTTAACAAGTACGTAAGCGTCCGCACTGACCTGGTGCAACTCCTGCGCAGAGAAGCACGTCTGGACCGCAAGGCCGAGCTGCACACCGCGAGTCTGGTGCGCGCCGCGCGGACCTCCACCGTCAAAGATCTCGTCGGCCTGTGGGACGGAATCCACTTCGACGCGACTCGCGCCTGGCTGGATCCCGCCGCGATCGAAGCCGCAGCCGAGGAACTTCTCCTCGAACCAGTCCAGGACATTCTTCCGGATCGGCCCAATCGCCAGGCCGCGCCCCTCCCGGAACCGAAGGACGAGGCTCTGCGCGCCATCGCCGATGAACTGCTCGGCAAACTGAACGAGGTGGATTTGACCCCCATCCTCCTGTCCCGTTCGTGGCGCAGTGGTTCCGAACTGTTCTGCAACCTGCTCGAACTCTCAGCCCTGGACACCCGCTACCGCCTCCACAGCCGGAAGGGGCCACCACAGCACGGCGACCCCGATCCACGGAAGAGACGCCCGTCATGGGTGACACCGATGAGCCTGCGCCGCGAAAACGACCGGAAGGATGCCCCGTGACCGAGGACGAGGCCACGCGAGCCATGGCACTACTGCGCCACTCCGGCGGGGCACTGCCCACCCTCGGACTGCCTCTCACCGATATGGAACAGGCCGCCGCAGCCGCTGGGTTGCGTGTCCACCTCGTCGACGACCCAGTCAGCGGATCGCTTGCGGTACTCGGCTGGTCCGGAGGGGAACCGGCGGCCTCCGCCGAGAGCCCCCGCCTTCCCAGGAACCGGCTCAACCCCAAGGAAGTGGTCACCTTCGTCGCCGCCTACGCCCTTCTCACCCAGCGGCAACAACTATCGGTGATCCCTTTCGCCGATGTCGTCGCCCTGCTGCGCGCCTGTACGGACAAGAACGCCCATACCTGGGCCGTGCCCGCGCTGGAACGTGCCCTCCCTCAAGCCGGCCTGCTGCGTCTCCATCCCGATCGCACGGTGCGTCTCGGTCCTGGAGCCAGCACCCTCGACCCGTCCACCCACGCCGTGCTGAACAGCGCCGTAGTGCGGTTGCGGCGCCACCGCGCCTACCCCCATCACGGGGACGAGAGCCACAGCGCACCGCCAGCGCCTACAGCGGAAATCACCACCGCCAAGGGGTCCTGGTACGAGAACGACGCGGTGGACTGTGTCCGCGCCCTGGAAGCGGCAGATGCCCCACTGCCCGCCCGCGACTGGCAGCAGTTCGAGGAGCCCGCCACGAGGAGAGAAGTCGAACGTCTCCTGGCCGGCATCGGCCGCACACTCATCGAGGCAACCTCGGTCAGCGACAGCGGGCGCAGGGAAGTGACCGGATACATCAGCGGCTGGCACCCCACCGTCACGCCAGTCCTCAAGGCGCCTTTGGGCGGGCTGACGGCCACCAACCTCGCGGCGCTGGCCCTGGTCTACCTCTACGACCGACTGATTCCCGAGTCCGGCGGAGCCCCTGAGCGCCGAACGATCGAGAGCCGCCTGCGGGATCACAAGGGGCCCGACGGGCGAGACTGCCTCAAGGGGAAAGACATCGCCGAGGCGCTGTCCCGGCTCAAGGCCCTCGGACTGATCGATTCCCGCAACCGCATCCAGGAATCACTCCTGCAACGCCTTACCCCCGAGCAAGATCAGAGACTGCGGGAGAACGTCCTCATGCTCACCGACCCGGGCAGTCTCGTTGCCGACGAGCTGCGTCGCCGACGCACCAATGAAGCAGGAGCTGCCGCGTGAACGAAAAACCGCAACTCGCTATGCCTCTGCAGGCGTTGGGGGTCGTAGGGGCTAAGCCCTTACGCCTGTTCCAGCTCGTCCGCATCGGGCGCCACACCAGCAGCATCATCCCCGTCAGCCACGCTGATGTCACTCTCCTCACCGGCACCGGTCCTGAGGGCGGCTCCAATGGCGCAGGGAAGTCCATGATGGCCAGTGCCATTGCCCTGGCGAACGCCGACGCGGATTGGCTGCGTGGCGGCATCGGACACCACGCCAGGAACCTTCTGTTCAATCAGAACGCCGCCGAGACCAAGCAACTCGTCGATGCCCCCAGTGGCTACATCGCCAGCGTGTACTGGAAGGAGAGCGAGCCCCGCACCAGCGCGGTCACCGTGTGGATGCGCATCCAGCGAACCGAGCCCTTCGTCCAGGTCAAGTTCGCCCCCGGTATCCGTTTGGCGCTCGGAGCCACGGAGTTGGAGTGCGCCACCCACGCAGCGGAAGTGTGGAACGACCTCCCTGGTCCCGCCCTGACCTCCGGAAAATACGCCGAGAAGCTATTCGGCAACGGCACCCGCTGTCTCGCCTACCTGCGCAAGCGGGGCGAGAAGAACATCGACGACGGCATTCTGTCCTCCGCCGGCAAGCCGCACAGGCCGGACGCCCTGGCGGACATGCTCATCAACCTGGCTGGCAAGAATCGGCTCCTCGCTGACGAGCAGAAGGCACGGAAGGGCATCTACGAACACAAGCTCGGCCTGGAGGCAGACCGGCAGGCCGCGCAGGAACAATATGAGCGGGACGAGATCACCTTGAAGGCGATCTCCAGGATGCTCCAGGCGCGAGCCGCCCTCGCCGGTGCCGAGACCGACTGGAACCTGTACCTGGCCGCCCGGATCGTCGAGCAGCGGAGGGTCAGCGAGTCCGCCGCCGGAACTGCGGAGGAGGCCAAGACGCAGCTGGAAGAGTGCAGGCAGAACATCGATGTTCTCCAGGAACGGCTCCGTGCTTGCCAGGACACCGAAGGTCTCCGGCTCGTCGCGGTCGAGGCGGCGCAGCGTCTTCAGGAGGCAGAGACCGCCAAGCGAAACGTGACGCTCAGCGTCGGTCGGCTTCAGTCCGAACACCAGGCGCTCGAAGGGAAGATCGCAGCCCTCGCGGACAAGTCAGCCCGAGGCGATGCCAACGCCCTGGAACAGGCCCAAGCGGATCTCGCAGAGGCACACACCGCAGTCGAAGTCGCCCGTGACGCCGTTCGCGATGCCAGCGCTGAAGCGAAGCGGTGCCGGATTGCCTACGAGCGGGAAGCCAGGGGGCAGGGCGGCAAGGCCGGGGAGATCATCGTAGCTCTCGACAGTGCTGGCCTTCGGGCTGCCCCGCTGGTGGATGCCGTCAGGATCGGAGACCTCACGGAACCGGATCGCCGCCGCTGGGAGGCCCGGCTCGCCGGCCACGCCCAGACGGTCCTCGTCCGTCAGGAGGATCTTCCAGAAGCAGAGCAGGCGCTCAGGGCCACGCGGCTGCTCCCGGGCTGCGTGTTGTTCCCGGTGAAGGAACTCCCCACCGAGGGAGCGGGCTTCCCGCCGGTGGAAGCCTTCCTGAGCGCGCTGGAGACGCGGACCCAGGCCACGGACGATGCGGACATCGTGGAAGATGAAGCGCTCGGCCTGCGGATGTACGGCGGTTTCGAGGTGCCCATCACTGATCGCTTGGCGAGGATCGCGGCGGCCCGGGAACGCATGGAGGGGGCGACGGAACAGCGTGAGGACGTAGAAGGGCGAGCTCGGCGGGCGAACCGGGACCGGGACGACGCCGATGCGTGGCTGGCATGCTGCCAGGCGGCGCTCGATGCCGGTGAGCTGCGCCTTCAGCTGACGGAACTGAACGGTCGGATCGACCGGGCGGAGGGGGAAGTCAAGGCCGCGGAAGGGGCTGAGGCACAGGCCAGGACCCGCAGCGCCGAAGCCGAGACCGCATACGGGTCGGCGGAGCAGAACGCACAGCGCATCAAGAGTGAGCTCTCCGCTGCTGGCAGAGAAGCCGCGGGCAAGGACGAAGAGCGGAAAACACAGCTCGCTCTCGTGCAAGCGTGCACAGAGTCCCTGGCCCTTCTCGCGCGAGTCTTCCCCGCAGGTATCGCCGCTGCCGAAGCCCTGGTGATCTCCCAGCCGCAACAGCCGACGCCGCAGACCACGCTGTGGCAGGCGCGGAAACAGATCAGCCGTGGGCTGGAACTGGCCGGGTGCTCATCGACCCAGTGGCGGCACATCGGCTTCCCCGACCACCAGGACGAGGTTATCTCCGACACGGTCGCGCAGATCCGTGGCGCGGTCGCATCCACCCTCGCCTGGCTGGAGGAAGAACCCGATCCGAACGAGCAGCCCCGCTCCTTCCAAAAGGTCTCCGAACCCGCCACCCGCTGGATCGACTTCTACAGCGGAGGCGGTGCGGAGGAGCAGCAGGCGATCCTCGCCCGACGCGAACGAAGCCAGAAGGCCCTGGAAGCCTCCGAGGCCAACGTGGCCGACTCGATCAAATGGAGTGAAGGCAACAGGGAGACGCTGATCAAGAACATCGAGGCAGTGTTCACCGAAGCTGAAGAGCGGATGAACACGCTGCTGGAATCGGCCGGCCAGAGCCGGGTACGGCTGAACGTGCGACACCGGGCGGCCACCGACCCGGAAGACCCGTTGCGGTGGGAAGTCCGCCCTCACTGGGTCAAGCCCGGCGCAGACCCCATCCCGTACCACGGAGGGGAACGGAACACCGCCGAGTACGTCATCTTCCACGCTTTCCTCGCCGCCTCCACCCTGGCCTCCGGCGGCACCCCAGCAGGGCGCATGCTGATCATCGATGAGGCCGGCAATAACCTCGACTCCCGAAACGTCGGCGAGGTGGCCAAGGCCCTCCGGCGCATTGCCCGCGAGTACGGCATCACTGTGGTCCTCGCAGTGCAGAGCCAGGACATCAACTCGCTACGCCCCCACTGTGCGACGCTGATCAACCTGTCTCGCTACAAGGATGACGTCCTCAACGCCGAGCCACAGGTCATGAACGATTCGGATCCCGATCTCCTCGACGTATGGGACAGCATCCCGATGGAGGACGCCCGGTGAGCAACGCAGCAGTGCCCGTCGACGGCACCCACACCGTCACCAGCAGCAAACCTGCGCCGGTCGAAGGGCTGCCGGTGGGGCTGTGTGCCTATCCGGTCTACCGCGAGCGGTACGAGGAGGGCGTCCAGAAGGGCAGCTCCCGCCTCCTGGCGCTCCGCATCGAACCCGCCCAGCCACCAGCTCTCGGTTCCGCAGAGCAGGCGCTCCAAGCCTTGGACGACAGCAACCAGCGCTTCATCCTCGCATCGTCCACCAGGAGGGGCGGCACGGTCACCAGGAGATACCCCGTGCTGGAGCAGCTCGCCCCACTCATCCTCGCCGGGGTGGTGACGGTTACCACCCAACCACCGGGCGTCGATGGCCAGCCCGGAGCTGTCCTCGGATGGGAGTTGACCACGGCCACTCTCGCCTATGCCGCCCGGGTGAAGGGCGATGCCCTCGACCGGGGCAGCCAGCTCCAAGGCGAAGCGCTGTCGCTCGCGCAGCGGATCCACTCGGACGTGCCAGAGGCCAAGGCGCTGGCGGCAGCCCTGGAACTTCCACGGGACACGGGAAGGCTCGACGTCTACGTGGCGGCAGCGCAGGCCCTGCTGGCCGGGGAGACCTACCTCGGGGTGCGTGACTTCTCCAGCCGCCTGCGCGATGACACCAAGGCCGTAGACGCTGACAAGGCACTGACCGACATCGGGATGAGCAAGCAGCTTCGGCAACGGCTGGGCGTACTGAAGTATCCGGAGCTGTCGATCTCCGGTCCCGTGGCCATCAGCCAGGGCAGCGGACGGCTGACCACGCAGGGGCTGGGCTCACTGGTCACCGTACCTTTCACCGCGACACCCATGACGGTGAGCACCACCGCCAACGAACTGGTGGTCGTGGAGAACAAGGAGGCCGCCGGATACCTGGCCCGGACTTTGCCAGGACACGCCGTCGTCTGGTCCAGCGGCTTCAACGGAGCCGAGTTCCAGCAGGTTCTGAGCGAACTCGCCCCCGTGTGCCCGAGAGCCTGGGTGGTGTGCGACGCAGACACCGACGGCGTGCACATCGCCAACCTGGTGGTGCGCTGCGTCCCCCACGCGATCGTCGTGGACGTGGGCTCGATGAGTGGCGCGAAGCCCCGCCGGGAGCGTAGCTACGAAGGAACCCGAACGCTTCGGACGATCATCGACAACCCCGCCACGGCGCCACAGGTGAGACGCTTCGCCGAACAGGTCGATGCCCGTGGGTACGAAGTGGAGCAGGAGGAGTTCATGCCGCAGGTACTAGGCTTAATCACTCATGGATGAAGCCGAAGGGCCCTCCTGCCAGCGCGGGAGGGCCTGGAGTACCTGGTCAGATACCCGCTGACCGGGACTCGTACGGTGACAACGGTTGCTAGGCGGTGTGCTCGTCGGCCGGGCCCGCATCCGGCCGCTTGGAGGACGACGGCTCGGCGGCGGAGGTACGGGTAGCACGCCCACCGGGAACGGCCCAAAGCCGGCGGCGGGAGCGGGTACAACCCTGGCGGGCGGGGGCGGAGAGTGCCACCCTTCCGGTGGCAGTCCGATTGCCGCTGGCTGCTCCAGGACTGCAGTGTCATCGGCGCTTCCCGTGTGTCGAGGGGCGGATCGACGTACAGCAGCATTGAACCGTACGCCAATGCTGCTTTTGCGGAGATCTACCCGACGGAGACTGAAACGAACGGGAAGCGAAGCCGGAAGATGATCACGTCGGGCGATAGCAGGGACGACGAGGCGTGTCGCGTGCTGGCCAGTCCTGAGTCTCCCCTCTCTACCAGCCCTGGACCCGCCGCCTGTGTGAAGGTTCGGGGCTCCCGGGTCTTTGGGGATACCGGACACCGGGCGGTGAAAGTCTCTAGAGTGCGTGATCGTCGGGCAGTGTGTGCAGGGCACTGCGGATGACCGAGGGGGCTGTGTGAGAGTCGAACTTCCGCCGGAGCTGCTGAACTTCGTCAACCGTGACGAGGAGCAGGAACGTGCCGTGCGTGCCGTGACGGAATGGCGGAGCCGGTCCCGCCCGCTGGTCATCGGGCTGCGCGCGCCGACGGGCTTGGGGAAGACGGAGCTGGCCAACCGGATCGCCCGTACTCTGTGCGACCGTTTCCCTTTCACCGATGTGTTGTCCGTCGACCTTGACGACTTCCGGGTGGACGGGAAGCTGGACCCCGGTGATGTGCTCCTCCGGTTGTTGAAATCCCTCGGTGTGGAGCAGGACAAGGTAGAGGCGCAGTACGCGGCCCGGTGTGCGCAGTACTGGAACAAAACATCCGGCGCGAAACTGGTCCTCCTGCTGGACAACGTGCGCCACGCCCCGGATGTCGTCACCCTGCTGCCGGCGTCGGGCGACAGCGTGGTGATCGTCACGAGCCATGGTCCGCTCCACGAGTTCGAAGCCGGTGCCGTGGAGGATCTGCCGCTGCCGCCGCTGGACGAGCGGGCGGCGACAGAACTGCTGGAGCTGATCGTTCCTGACAACCGGCTGGCCGCCGACCCCGAGGCGGCGCGGGCGGTGGTCGAGTTGTGCGAGGGTCTGCCCGCGGCGCTGCATGTGGCGGGTCAGCTGGTGCGTGCGCACCAGCTGCGTCCACTTTCCCGTCTTCTTGCCGATCTCCGGGCGGAGTTGGACGAGCAGGGAGTGGATGGTGTGGAGCATGTCTGGGACACCGCCTACGCTGATCTGTCCGGGTCGGCGGCCCTGCTCTACCGGTTGCTTCCGCACCATCCCGGCGGGACGTTCACGCTCCACTCGGCCACCGCCCTCTCGGGACTGGGACCGGAGGTCTGCCAGGACGCGCTGGACGAGTTGCGCCGCGCCGGATTACTCGACCTGCGTCTGCTGTCGCTGACGGAGGCCGGTCAGATGAGACTGCTGGGTCCGCTGCGTGCACACGCCCTGCGCAGGTCGCGCCGGGAGACGACGGACGGTGAGGTGGCCGAGGCTCAGGTCAGGCTATTGCGCTGGTTCGTACGGCAGGCTCAGCTGGCCGACCTGTTTACCGCCGGCCCCCGGCTGACCGTCGTGGGACTTTTCGATCCTGTTCCCGGTGTGCCGGACGTTCCGTTGGAGGATCCGGAAGCGACCGAGGACGAGCGGGTCGGGGCTGTACGCGCCGTACGTGCGGCCCACTGGCTGTACGAGGAACGTCACGTGGTGTTCGCGTGCTCGCGCCTGGCCCACGCCCGCAGGATGGACACCGAGGTCGTGGCCCTGTCCGAGCCCGTGTGGACGCATGCCCTGGACCACCCCCACCAGTCCGAGGTCGTCGAGGTCCTTCGGCGCACCGTCGACTCGGCGGTCCGGCACGGAGGGAACGCGGGATGGCTGGTGCGCACGCGCTGTCAGCTGGCCAGACCGCTGTGGGAGTCGGGGGCGCTGAGCGAGGCCGGGGTGCAGATCGTCGCTGCGATGTCCGCCGCCGAGCTGCTGGGCGACTCGAAACAGGACCGTAAGCTCGCCGCGTCGGCCGTGGAGCACCGCGGCATGCTCAAGGGCGCGCGGGGTGAGTGGAGTTCCGCCCTGGACGACTTCGCCGGCGCCCGCGAACTGCACCGGGCGATCCCCAACCCGTACGGCATCCTGCTCCAGACCTATCGGATGGGCGAGGCGAGCGCGAAGCTGGGTGACCTTGAGCTGGCGCGTGGTCTGCTGTCCGAGGCGCACGCCGGGTTCGTGGCGAAGAAGCGCGAGAGGCTGATCGGACGCTCGGCGTTCGCCCTCGCCGGTGTCCTCCACCAGCTCGGCCGGGCGGACGAGGCCCGTGCGCTGTACGAGGAGTCGCTCGGGCGGGCCGACAGGCGGCGCTCCGGCTTCGACCTGGCCCGCGTCCACGATGCGCTCGCGGACCTGGACACAGCCGAGGGGCGCCTGATGGAGGCCGAGGCACACCGCACGACGGCCCGGACCCTCCGCCGGCGCAACGGCCTCGTCTAGATCATCTGGACCACCTGGGCTGCCTCGATGTCCGTGGCCGGGCGAAGGACGATGCGGAAAGTCCGCTCTCCGATGAGGCAGTCCAGCACGGCAGCGCTGTCCGGGGCGGGCCGGAGGGAGACCAGCCAGGCGTGAACGGCCGACAGCGCGACGGCCGGGTCGATCCGCACGACCCGGCCTCCCTCGGAGCGCGGTTCGGCCTGGACGGCGTACGTCTGTTCATGATCGCGGAATCTGAGGAGGCACTCGCCGGACGGTAGTAGAGCCGCGGCTGAGCGGCAGCCCGGGTAGGCGGACAGGGCGTGCCGGGTCCATCCGTCGGCGGTCCAGGCCAGGTCCACGGGGGCGGCGGACACCGGGAGCGGGCGCCGGTACAACAGGCCTGCAGAACGGGCGAGTTGCTCGCCAGCCGCGCCGTGCTCCACGGCCAGGTGGTGGCCGGGCAGCCCGGAGCCAGCCGGGTGGCGGGTGATCCGCACGCCCGCCGCGGTGGTCTCCACGTGGACGTCGAACGCTGCGGGGACACGGGGTGCGGGTGCGGGCGAGGGCAGTAGCCGGGGGGTGATGTCGTGGGCGGGGGGCGCGAGGCCGAGCAGGGCGTAGATTTCGGTGCGCAGGCGGTTCACGGCATCTCCGGGGGGCGCGAACGCGGCCTGGGCGGCGGTTTGCCCGGGGCCCGGCCGGTACGCCCGCAGCGCGTCGATGATGTCCTCGGCGCGCTCCAACTGCGGTATCCGGTCGAGGAGTACGCCCATCGGGCTGTCGGGGATCAGTTCGCCGCCTCCTCGGTAGACGCTCACGACGGGGCGGTCCTGAGCGGCGCAGTAGTACAGGGCGGCCGATCCGTGGTCGGTTATCAGGGCGTCGGCGGCTATCAGGACGGAGGCCCACTCTTCGTGCGAATCGGGCAGGATCATCCCCGCGTCGAGGGCCGGTGTGAGGCGTTCGGTCAGCTCGTACGTGCCGAGCAGGCTGCGCTCGTTGGGGTGGACTACGAGTGCCAACTGGTTTTCGTCATGCGGTAGTTGGGCCGCGAGCAAGGCCGGTAGTCCAGGGTGTCGCTGGATGAGGGACTCGGGCCCCCAGGTGGAGACCAGGACCAGTAGCTTGCGGGCCCCGGTGCCCAACGTGGCCCGGTAGCGGTCGCGTAGCGGCGTTGAGGCGAGGACGCGTTCCAGAGTGAGATCGCCGATGACCTTCGCGTGCTGGGAGTCCTGCGGGTCCGTGGCGGTCACCCTGGCGACCTGATTGGGATGGGCCAGGGCGTGCAGTGCTATTGGAGCGTCGTGATCGGTTCGTCGCAGATACGTCGGGTCCAGTCCGGATGCCGAGTCGGCCGAACCTTCGCCGGGGATCGACTTGTTGAAGCCCGCGCCGTGCGGCAGGAGGACGTGCGGGCCGCGCAGCAGCCCGAGGTCGCCCTTCGGGCTCGCGGCGACGACCAGGTCGTACGTGCGAGCGAGCGCTTCGCTCCAAGGCACCGTGCGGCCTCCGAGGGCGTCGATCGCGGAGAGAGCGTCCGCTCCGAAGTCGGATCCGGGAACGAGGGTGAACAGGCGGGTGATTCGGTCGTCACCGGAGAAGACGGGGAGAACGTCAAGCAGACGATAGAGGGCCACAGCCGACCGCGCCGCGAACAGAACCGTCGCCCGTCGCCCGTCGCCCGTCGCCCGTCGCCCGTCGCCCGTCGCCCGTCGCCCGTCGCCCGTCGCCCGTCGCCCGTCGCCCGTCGCCCGTCGCCCGAAAGTATCCATTCTATCGGAAACTGGCGTGTGGCAACAGCTGTATCCGCAGGTCGGGGCGGTTTTTTCCGCGTCGTCGGGCGACATGGCCTGATCGTATCGCTCGGAGTTCGAAGGTTGTCGGGAGTGATCCACGTCGCACTTCGGCAAGGGTGGTGTGGCAGGCCCTGGCTGATCGCGAGGATGGCGGCATGAGTGACTGGGGAATCGCATTGATTGCCGCGGGATCGGCGATCGCGGGCAGCGTCGTCACCGGCTGGTACGCCCGCAGCGCCGGTATCCGGCAGGCCACTGCGGCACGGCACGCGGGCGACCGCCAGGCGGACGCGCTGCTCGAATCGGTTCGTATGACGCTCCGCGCCGAGTCCGGCCACCGCGAGTTCGCCCTCCGCCGCCAGACCTACGCGGACTTCCTCGGAGCCGCGGACGCCAAGATCCTCACCGAACGGAACGGGCGGGGCCAAGCCGAAGACGACGTCCTGCTGCAACGCACCCTGGGCGGAGTACTCCTGGAAGGCCCGCCGGATGCCGTCGCCGCAGCGCAACACCTCGTCGACTGCCTGCGACGCCATGAGACACCCGATGAACTCACGCGCGCGAAGCTGGCCTTCGTCTCGGTGGCGCAGGAGTGCTGCCGGCCCCGGTGACCGTGCGCAGACCTTCTCCGGGCTCCCTGCGTTGGCTATCCCCCTGTGGCCATGGGCGTGCAGCGCGGAAGTGCCGTGTCGTCTGGGGGCTGGATGACAAGGCCCGTGCCAATCGGCGGGTGAGCGCGGAGTGGAGGCCTGATACCTCGTACACCGTGGGGTGCACGAAGTCGGTCCAGCCGTCGGTCAAGGTCGGGCCAGACGGCCAGCAGCACCTCGGCGCCAGGCAGGCCGAGGGTGCGCGGTGACGTCCATGCGCCCGTCGGTGGTGGGTTTCCATTCTCAGCAGGACCTTGCCGGGGGTACGCGGTCGGTACGGCGGCCGGTACCGGGCGGCAGACGAGTGACCAGAGGTCGACGATGGACGAGTGGGCAGGGGCGGAAGCAGTGATGGGTTCCCGCCGGCTGACTGATCGGTCGAGTGAACAGCCAGCCGGGGTGGTCGGCACCAGCTACGCCGGAACAGCTTCCTCCGGAGAGATTCGCTGGGAGAAAGCGCCCGCCCGGAGGTCTGTGGGAGGCCGACAATCCCGGTGATCCGGTTCCTTGTCACCTGTGGTGCCGGTCTCGGTGGCCAGCCGGTGGCCGGACGCCTTTAGACTACGTAATGCGAGGCGTCACAGGCCAAGCAGCAGCACGTGCTCTGATCAGGCAGAACGTCATTCAGCGGCATGAGCGGTCACCACGCAACACGAACGCTCACGGTCTCGTAATGCGTAGGTCTCGGGTTCGAATCCCGAAGGCGGCTCGGATCAGCCCCAGGACTCACTCGCCGTGACCTGGGGCTTTCTCATGCCCTTTACCTGAGCGGGCATGCAGCGGCAGAGGTCCGCGCCCTGGGCGGCTGCGGCCGGCCTGCTCACCGCCACCATGGCCACGCGCTGGGGCTACCACTTCCATCGTCCACACCTTGGCAAATTCGTCTGGGCCGAGGTGCCGGCCCGGCCCTCGGTCGCCATCAGCGAAGTACCCGATGGCCGAAGCCAGACCACCCCGCTCCTTCTGGGCAGGTCCCCACTTCACTACGGGAGCTCTAGCAATCCAGCTGGCTTCGGCATCTCGCGGCAGGCCAGCCAGCTCAGGATGCCGGGCGGACGAGTCAAGGTTGAGCGGCTCCTGGATGGAACAGCCGCCTGGACGCACGCCCGACCATGCGCACGCATCGCGGCCCGGACCGGCAGTGCACTGGAGAGGCAAGAAGATCACCAAGCGGGCCGTCCCGCTGCTGGCCGCAGTCCTTGCTTGTCATAGGCGAGCGATATCGTTGATGAGTCGCTCGCACGGGGTAATACGACGCCGGGGCGGGCGCGCCTGACAGGACATGCTCAGCTATGTCGAGCACCCCCCCCCGTCAGGTTACCTGCAGCAACACACGGCCTTCGGGCCGCCGCCCTTTGACGAGCAAGGACACCCCCGACTGATGGCAGTGACCCAGCTGGAGATCGAGAGTCGGCTGTGGGATGCCGCTGACGAGTTGCGTGTGGCGATGCCCGAAGCGCAGTACTCCTCGGTCGTCTTCCCGCTGATGTTCTGGAAGTACCTGTCAGACACCTGGGAGCACCACCACCAGGAGTTCCTGGCCGAGAACGAGAGCCTGGACAACCTCTCCGTTGAGGAAGCCCACGAGATCGAGTACCGCGACTACCAGTCGTTCGAGATCCCGTTCATCTATCCCGGCACCGTCCAGCAGCGCCGCGCCTCTTGGTCGTCCATCCTCACCACTATCGCCCACCCTGGTCTCGGTCAGCGGGTCCGCACCGCCCTTCAGGCAATCGAGACGGCTAACCCTGCCAAGTTCTCCCGCTTGTTCGGGTCCATGACCTGGACAGCCGAAGAGGTCTTGTCGGGGGAGGTGTTGGCGGCGGTCATGCAGGCGATGGACCGCACTCCGAAGATGCACGAGGGCAACATGTCCCACGACGTGCTCGGCGGAGCGTACGAGTACCTCCTGAAGCGGTTCTCCGACGGCTCCGGGACCCGCGCTGGCCAGTTCTTCACCCCGCGCGAGGTCGTCGAGCTGATCGTCGAGATCCTCGACCCCAAGGGCTACGAGTCGGTGTACGACCCGACCTGCGGGTCGGGCGGCATGCTCATTGCCTCCGCGAACCTTCTCAAGGCCCACAGCAAGCGTGGCTACACGCTCAAGTTGTACGGGCAGGAGGCCGTCCCGGACACCGCGGGTGTGGCTCGCATGAACCTCTTCATGCACAACCTGGACCAGTTCCAGGTTGAGGTGGGCGACACGCTGAAGGACCCCCGGTTCAAGAAGCCGGACGGCTCCGTCGCGCAGTTCGACGTGATCCTCGCCAACCCTCCTTACGGCCTGAAGTGGAAGCCCTGGACCAACGACCCCCGTGCCATCGGTGGGGTCGCTCCGCAGCCTTCGGCTGACTGGGCGTTCGTACAGCACATGATCGCCAGCATGGACCCCCAGAAGGGCCGTGCCGGCGTCGTCCTGCCCCACGGCGTCCTCTTCCGCGGCGGCCAGGAAGCAGCTATCCGGCAGCGGGTCCTCAAGGACGACCTCCTCGAAGCTGTGATCGGGTTGCCGGCGAACCTCTTCTATTCGACGGCCATCCCCACGGCGATCCTGGTGTTCCGAGCGCTCGGCACCAAGGCCCCGGACCGTCAGGGCAAGGTGCTGTTCATTGATGCCTCCAAGAAGTTTGCCAAGGTCAAGAAGCGCAATGTCCTCACCATCGCCGACATCGCCGACACGGTGGCTGCCTACCACTCGGACTCCGATACAGACGGCAACCCTGTAATCCACGGCGGTGGCAATCTGGCAACACGCTTCGTGCCCCTCACGGAGATCGCGGCGAACGAGTACGACCTGAACATCGGCCGGTACATCAAACAGGCCACCGCCGAGAGCGAAGACCTCGGGACCCTCATCGACATCTACAACATGGCCCGTGCCGAGCGACAGAAGACCGAGGCTCGCATGCTCGAGGTGCTCGCCGCCGCCGGGATCGAGGGCTTCGACGATGAGTAATCCGACCGGCAATGACTCTGTCGCCCGGGTGCAAGAGGGCTGGGTCCGGGGGCCACTGGCGCGCTTCCTCACGCCCAATGTAGAAACCGTGGACGTGGACCCAGAGCAGAAGTACCCCACCGTGGGGGTGCTGAACAGGGGCCGAGGGCTGCTCTATCGAGAACCCGTCGCGGGAAGCTCGACGTCCTACAAGAAGTTCAACCGGATCGGCCCGGGCGTGCTCGTCTACAGCCGACTCAAGGCGTTCGAGGGCGCGATTACCATTACGCCTGACGACCTGCCGGAATCGTTCGCCTCGCAGGAGTTCCCGACCTTCTCCTTCACGCCAACCGCGGACCCGGAATTCTTTCGAATTCTCACCACGACGCAGCTCATGTGGAACGCCCTGCAGGGGGCGTCGAAGGGAATGGGGGGCAGGCGTGAGCGGGTGAAGCCTGTCGACTTCCTCAACATCAGTATGGCAATTCCGCCACTGCCAGTGCAGAGGCAGATTGTCGAGGTCATCGGTGCGGTCGACGAGCAGATCAGCGCCCTCGACGCCGAGGCGGACGCGCTCGATGAGCTTTGGTGGGCGCTGGGGCGAGAGATGGTCGTAGCGGTCAAGGGTGAGAGAACGGTCGCACTGGCATCGTTCTGTGACATCTCGGGTGGCCTCACGAAAAACAAGAAAGACCTTGAGCAGCCTGACCTTGTGGAGGTGCCGTATCTGCGCGTGGCGAATGTTCATCGGCACCACCTGAATTTGTCTGAGGTAGCGACGATCCAGACCACCCAGGCTAAAGCAGCAAAACTGCGACTGCGCCGGGGCGACGTTTTGATGAACGAGGGCGGAGACAGGGACAAGCTTGGTAGGGGACATGTTTGGGAGGGTCAGATTCCAGATTGTATCCACCAGAACCACGTCTTCAGGGTTCGGGTCACCGATCAGAGCTTCGATTCGTATTTCGTGTCAGCTTGGGGCAACACCTTCGGCCGAATCTGGTTTGAGACATTTGGCACTCAGACGACAGGGATCGCCTCCATCAACCGTGCGACCCTTAGCCGATTCCCTGTCCCGGATGTCCCCTTGTCGGTCCAGCGGGACTGGGCAGGGCGTCTCGGGGTTGTCGTAAAGACGATGGACTCGCTCCGAGACCAGGAAGAAAGTCTCCGAGCAACCCGCGCAAGCCTTGTGTCGGGCCTATTGGACCAGAGCATCACAATCGACGTTTAGCCCGACTAGGGGGGTCTGAGGCGTGGCGAAGGGTATTCGGGAGCGCGAGTTCCAGAATCAGATGATCCAGTGGTCCTTGCCAATGGGTTGGGAGTACACCGCAGGGCGAGCTCTGCCGCGGGAAACCATACAGACGGTGGTCGTCTCCCACTTGCGGGAGGCCATCGTCAGGTTGAACCCCGGGGTGATCGACGGGTTCGACCTGGACGTGGTGGTCGATGAAGTCGTGGCCACGGTCACCGCCGTCGAAGGCGGACTGGTCCGAGCCAACGAGCAGGTGCTGCGTCTGTTGCGAGGGCGGAAGGAGTTCCGGGACAACGACGGCGTGTGGCACACGCTGAAGTTGGTCGACTTCGAGACGTTGACCGCCAACACGATGGTCGTCTCGGACGAGGTGACCATCAGCGTGCCGGGCAAGACCTCCCGGCGGTTCGACCTCGTTTACTGGATCAACGGCCTGCCCCTTGTCGTGGTCGAGGTGAAGTCCCCGACCGCGAAGTCCGCGTGGGCGGATGCCGCCCGCGAGATCAACAACGTGTACGCCACGGAGTACCCGTGGTTCTTCACGCCCAACGTCTTCGCCGTCGCCACGGACGGGCTGAAGCTGCGGTTCGGTGCCGCTGGCGCGCCCACCAACCTGTGGCAGCCGTTCCGGTCCACCGACGATGACGAGAACCTGTCCGGTCACGCTGACGTGAAGCGCTCCGTCGAGTTGTTGATGAACCCAGCCACGGTCCTGGACATGCTCGCCAACTTCGTCCTCTTCGACACCGCCGGGGGAGGGACCGACAAGAAGTACCTCCCCCGCTACCCGCAGATGGAAGCTGCGCACCTAATCCACGAGCGCGTTCTGCAAGGCGGCTCGAAGGGGCTGGTCTGGCACCACCAAGGGTCCGGGAAGACCCTGCTGATGGTGTTCGCCGCCGCGCTGCTACTAGCCGATACTCGCACCGAGTCGCCCACGATCATCCTGCTCTCGGACCGGACTCACCTCGTCCGGCAGACCTCAGGGGTGTTCACCTCCGCCATGGGAGACGCGTACTTCCATAAACCTTCGAACAGCCAAAAGCTGCGCGACCTGCTGGTCGACGACGTGCGTGGCGTCATCTCCACGACCGTCCACAAGTTCGCCGAGGCTGGCAAGGACCTGTCGGTCCGGAACAACATCATCGTGCTCGTCGACGAGGCACACCGCACCCAGTCCTCCGATGAAGAATCCCTGGCCGGGCAGATGCGCGCAGCGTTGCCCAACGCGAGGTTCTTCGGCATGACCGGCACCCCTATCAGGAACCTCGCCACCGACACCTTTGATCTCTTCGGAGAGGAGGCCGACCCAGGCAGGGTGCTGCACCGATATTCGGTATCCCGCTCTCTGCTAGACGAGGCAACCGTCCCGGTCATCTTGCATCCGCACCCGGTCTCCTTCGAGATGGACGACCAGGCTTTGCAGGCCGAGTTCGACGAGTTCGCTGACGACTTCGACCTTGACGACCCCGACCGTGAGGCCCTGTCCCGCAAGTTCGGACGCCTTACGTCAGTGTTCGCCAACCCTGACCGTATCCATGCGGTCTGCCAGCACATCGTGGACCACTACCTGGCCGGCGCCTACCGAAACGGCCTCAAAGCGCAGGTTGTCGCTTACAACCGTGAGCTGGCTGTGGCGTACACAGACGAGATCAACGAGCTGCTTGCCGGGTTCGAGGCATCCCAAGTGCTCGGCGAGGTCGGGAAGCACCAGCAGATCACTGCAGAGGTGAACATCTCTGTCTCGGACTCCAAGACCGAAGACGTCGACATGAAGACGTACCAGCTCTCGGAGACCGAGGAGGAGGAGCAAAAGCGGCGGTTTCTCAGCCCGGACGACCCGCTGTGCTTCCTGGTGGTGACCGCGAAGCTGATGACTGGGTTCGACGCTCCCAACGAGGGTGTCCTCTACCTGGACAAGCCGCTGAAGGCTCACAACCTGTTCCAGACGATCACTCGTCCGAACCGCCTCTGGGTGTCGCCGACGGGGTTCGTTAAGACCTCCGGTGTGGTCGTGGACTACATCGGTCTGGCCGAAGAAGTCCAGCGGGCCGTCGTCGACCCCACCGCAGTTGGGCCCAGCAAGGGAGGCGGTTTCGTCACTGACCTGTCCGAGCTGGTCGCCGAATTCCGACTCGCCTTCGCCCGCATCGAAGACCTCCTCGCGGACGTGGACGGAGTCGACCTGACGGTCCACGGATACCAGTCCGTTCGAGCCATTAACATCTTTCTGGACGCCAACCCTGACGCCGCCGAGGTGTTCAGCAAGGATTACCGGCTCCTGGCCCGCCTGTACCCGTTCATCAATACTGACAAGCGGATCGCCAAGTACAGCGACGGCTTCGGACTGTTCGGGTCCGTGTACACGACCCTCTTCAAGAAGTCCTCTGACGAAGAGAGGAAGGAACGACTGGCTGAGCTGGGGCCGATGGTCCTGGAGATCATCAACGCCCACGTCCACTCCTTCTCCGTGGTCGCCTCTCAGGAGGAAGCGCTCAGCCTGGACGCCCAGGGCATCACCATCCTCAAGGAGCTGCTGGCGCTCGTCCGCCCCAAGACCGACAAGGACGGCAGCGAGGACACATCCACGCCGTCAGCGGCGGAAATCCTGGACCACATCAAGGCTGCCCTCGACAAGGGCGTCGAACCAGGGTCCGCGAAGTACACCGCCCTCGCGGAGCGGATCAAGCAGCTGCGGGACCGGATCATCCAGAATGCCCAGGACGCACTGGACTTCCTGTCCGAAGCGCTTCGGGTGGCCCGGGCCATCGTCAACGCTGAGAAGCACCCCGACGAAGCCGTCGTGGTACTGGACGAAGACCACATCGGTGTCCTGTCGCGGATAATCCACGACCACGCACCTGTCGGCCTCACCATCACGGAGCGAAACCTGGCCGAGGAAATCGATCAGGTGGTCACCCACACCCTCGCTCGGGCATGGGACAACGCCGACGCCCGCAACCGAGGCGCCCGCCGCGCTACCGCCGCGGTCTTCCGCCGGTACATGTTGAAGCCGGTGGGGGAGCCGTATGACTCCACCGTCGCCTATATCGAAGCCCACTACCTCGTTGACTGACGAACAAGGGGAAGGCCCGGACCGCCCTGAGCGGCCTGGGCCTTCGTGGTCTCGGCTGACAGTTCGGACACCCTCAGCTGCTCTTGTGTCCTGCGAGGTTAGGTAACAAGCTCATTCTTCCTCTTCGTCTGCTTCCTGGCGCAACCGGTCGGCGATGTCCACTAGGGAGCCTCGCTGCGGAACGAACCAGCGCCGCGTGCCCTGAAGCGGTCTGCTCTGGTGACCGGCCTCCACGAGCATCTTCTGGGCCAGGCCGGTCGGCGAGTATGCGACACCGTCCACCGCCCACACCAGGCAGTTACGGCGCTGCCGGGTCCAGGTCGCACGCGCCCGGCGCGGATCCGCCGTGAGCCAGGGGGTGAGCTGCTGTTGTTCGCGGCCAGGGACTGGGCGGAACTCCAGGAGCGTCCCGTCCTCCAGCGCGTTGTTCTCGAAGATCACGGTGACTGCCTTGGCTTTCCGTGCTTGTCCTTCACGCTCGGACGTGCGGTAATCCGCTGAGAGAGGCGGAGGCTGGATATTGCCCTGCAGGGTCGCCAGCGCTGAACCGGCGACGTCGGAATATCGCTCCGCATTACGGAAGATGCTGCTCACCTGGCTCTTGGGTCCGTACCCCGTGTCGATCCAGTGGATCAAGGTTGCTACGGCGGCGTCCACGAGTGGGGCGACGCACGCCGGTATCGTTGGCCAATCGGACTCCGGAATCTCCTGCCAGCCTTGGGGCAGGCGCTGGAAGGTCACGTGAGCGATGAGCAGTCGCCCAAGATCGGCGAGCGTGCCGGCGCGCCCCTCCCACTGCGGCCGTTGTTCGTCGATCTGCCGCTCGACCTCCCGAAGTACCAGGATGGTGCGCCAGGTCTTCACCGCGTCGGTACGGTGCAGCGGAAATAGCCGGTGGTGCTGCTTCGGATCCCAAAGAAGGTCGATGTCCACGTTGGCTTGGAAGGACAGTTCCGGAGAGGCGTGAGCGCAGGCGAGCGCGGTTGCGGCCTCCCTGAGGGTGCAACCGTCGTCCTTGGACTGCGGTGGCTCCTCGCCACGGCGTAGGACATATGTCTTCCGCACCCGAAGCAGGAAGTCGTCGCGGAGCTGCTGCTGCACCTTCTCCAGAGCGATGAAGTCCTGGGGCTCCACCCTGTTCTGGGTGTTGGTCGTTCGGGTGACGTCGTGGTCGAAACCCTCCGGGCAGTCCGTCAAGGAGATGATGCGGACGCTGATCCGCGCGCGTGAGACAACATCCGGGGTCTGCTGGTACGCCTCGTGGACGGAGGCGACCGTCTGAGCACCGTTGACAATGCTCGCTCCCTCCATTTCCAGGTCCCCCCGAGGGCCCATGATCACTTTGTCGCACAGCACCGTGATCCCGTTGTTGAAGTACCAGAAGTGCTCGGGCTTTTTACGAAGGGTTTCTACAAGGGTGCGATTGACCGCGGTGACGCCGAGAGGATTGCGGATGTTTCGCTGGAAGAGCCGGTGGTGGTTGGCCTCGTACCAGCGGGCGACCTCTGCGCCTCCGATCGTGCCGTGGTACGCCAGGATGGGCTCCTTGATCGGACTGACATCGACAGCCGAGGCCGAGGCCTTCAACTTGATCTGGGGTTCGGCGATTCCGGAGCGCAGGATGCGGATGAAGTCCGGCAGCCGAAGGGCGCGCAGGCGCACGGAGTCTTCGTACTCCGTGCAGAACCGGTCGAGCACCTCCTTGGCCTCGGCTCCCATCGGCTGGGTCCCCGCCCAGGCCGGCAGCAGGGTGATCTGTACCCGCGGATTACTGAGCGCCCGTTCCAGGTCGGGGATGTGTGGCGTCAGCTTAGTGTTGAAACACTGGTAATCCCGTGCGATCAGTAGTTCCAGACCGTTCTTTAGGTCGAGGGCAGCGCTCTTGGAGAAGGTGGCTGTGCCGTCGCTACTCCACTTCGCCTGCACCACCCAGACCTGGGGCTCTTCCGAGGTGAGATCGACCGCCACGGCGTCGATGCCCTGGTCACCGAAGGAGTCGATGACGAACTCGGCGCAGCGCTCCAGCGGATAGCCGGTGAACTCGCGGATCGCCAGGGCAGCCAGGGAACGGGAGAGAAATGAGCTCCGCCGGGTTCGCTCCCCAAACTGAGATAGATCGTCAACGGCGGTGATCCCAGTGAACTGCTCATCGAGGGCGTGTTCGAGCTGCTGGGCGTGCAGAGCGGTCACTGTGCTCCTGTCGGCGGCTGGCGGCCGGGCTGGGACGGTGGCGGGGGTATGCCCACGCCTCATCAGCGATTCAGGTTGCTTGCCTAAGAGCCTGCACGTCAAGCGCTTCGCCGCATTGTGTAGTCATGAAGGGACTGAGAGCAGCGAATTGCTGCAGCGCCGAGCATCTGCGGCGGTGCCGGGCGCTGTTCGGGGCGACATAGGTCGTCGCGTGGTCGAACGACGCGCACGGGCGTGAGGCGTCCATGCGGTGCCGGCCGTTCCCATGGCCGACGGAGGTCGTCGGCCATGGGCCGGGCGAGGCGGAGTTGGGTATAGGCGGCGATGACCAGCCAGGTCCAGCAGTCCGCCGCGGCCGGATCGCGAAGTTTCGGAGCGGTCCAGCCAAGGGTCTGCTTGAGCATTCTGAAGGTATGTTCAAGATCCAATGCCGTTAGGTTAACCTGCTCCTTCATCGTGTATGACGGATGTTCAGGGGCGGTTGTGGGGCCTGAGTTGCGTGATGTGGTGAGTGTCGGGCTGCTGGCACGGGTGTATCCGGCGGGGCTGGTGGACGAGGTGCTTGAGGCGTGCGGGCGGGTGGAGCGCCGGTCTCGGCTGCTGCCGGCTCGGCTGATGGTGTATTTCGTCCTGGGGATGGCGTTGTTCTCGCCGGATCCGTATCTGGAGGTCATGCGCAAGACGACGTTCGGTCTGCGGCAGATCGGCCTGCTGGGAACCTGGCGGGAGCCGAGCAAGCCGTCCATCTTTCTGGCGCGTCAGCGGCTGGGAGCCGAACCGTTGCGGACGTTGTTCACCCGTGCCGCCGTGCCGCTGGCCGGGCCCGCGGAGAGCTGGGCCTTCTGGCGGGGACTGCGGCTGATGGCGGTGGACGGAACAAGCGTCGACCTGGCCGACTCCCCGGCCAACGAGGAGGAGTTCGGGCGCCACGGCGGCCGGCCCAAGGCCGGCAAGGCGCCGTACAAGCGGGCGGCGTTTCCGCAAGCCAAGATCGTGGGGCTGGTGGAGTGCGGCACGCATGCCGTCGTCGACGCGGTGGTCAGCGCGTACTCGGTCCACGAGGCGCTGACCGCCCGGGACCTGGCCCGGTCGATGAGCCCGGGCATGCTGGTCCTGGGCGACCGGGGCCTGCCTGGTGTGGACCTGTGGCGGGCCTGGTCGGCATCCGGAGCGGATCTTCTACTGCGACTGGCAGGCAAACGCTACGGACTCGAGCCCGACCGGCTGCTGCCCGACGGCTCCTGGATCACCACGATCTACGGGTACGAAGACCGCCGACGCGAGCACGGCATCCAGGTCCGCGCTCTGCGCTACCAACTCGACGATGGCCAGGAGACCTACACACTCCTGACCACGTTGCTCGACCACGAGCATTACCCCGGACCTGAGTTGGCCGCCCTCTACACCGAGCGATGGGAGATCGAGACGACCTTCAAGGAACTCAAGACCCAACAGATCGGCGCGGGCACCGTCCTGACCAGCAAGACCCCGGACGGAATCCTCCAACAGATCTGGGGCCACCTGCTCGTGCACTACGCCCTGCGCGTGCACATGCTCGAAGCCGCCCGCGCCAACGCCGACGCCCTCGACCCCGACCGCCTGTCCTTCACCACCTGCCTGCGCGCCGCCCGCCGCATCGCGCTGATGCCGCCGGCGGACTTTTCCCCCTCACCACCACTGCCCGGCCCGCCTGATGCTTGACGAACTCCTCGCCAACATCAACCCACCCCGGCGACCGCGGACGAGCCCCCGCGTCATCAAACGCGTCATCTCCCGCTACCGCATCAAGAAACCTGACGACCGGCAAGCTCCCACACCACCCCGCAACCCCACGCTCATACCACCCCCATCAGAGTCTTAACCTAACGGCATTGGTTCAAGATCGAATCGCCGCAGAAACGATTGCCAGAGCCGGTCCACATCGGCAGCAGTGGCATCGCAACGTGACCACCACAGCTACACCGGCTTGGGATCTCGGTCCCCGGGCAGGTGGTCGGCCTGTAGGTGAACCACTGTGCCTGCGATGACCGGTAGTTCCCCTTCGGGATAGTCGGCCACGCCGAGCGACGGACCAGCAGCGGGTGCCGCTGGCCCGGCCATAGGTGTGGCAGAACAGCCTGTCCGGGCTGGTGTTCGCGTCCGGCCGCAGCCAGTTGCTGACATCGACGGCCAGGACGATCCGCCCCTGAATCAAGGGGAGACTCGGGGTATTCCGCATCCGGATGGGGAGAACAGCTGGTTGCCCGGCTGGCTCTCCGGACTGCCGCACTTCGCGAGCTGGGGTGGCCGCAATCCGGGTGTGCCGAACCCCCAGTGGGCGTCAGTTGTCATCGTCCCATTGGCCTTCCTTGGCCGTACGGGGTCCCTCAAGCTCGACCACGGCGTCGGCCAGGCGCAGAACGCCAGCATCACCCTGGCAGGCCGCAGGGGTATAGACAGCGCCGGGAATGGCCACGGCCGATGCGGTCAACAGTGCGCCAAGCTCGTCCACCAGGTAGCCCTTGGCCCAGCGGACGCGGTACCGCCCCTCAGGGCGGCGGGAGTACTCGGTGACAGCGCCATGGGCGAACGTGGACCACCAGAGGTGTCCACGAGTGATCAGGGCGCTGCGCAGGGCGGTGCAGGGGGTCGGGGCCCAGTAGTGGGCGAAGCCCTCCTCGGCCGATGTCATGTGGGTGGCGCCCTTCAGTAGTTGCCGCCCCTGATCGCTTTCATCGAGCAATTGCATGTCCCATCCTCCCAACTGCTGTCGGCTGTCCTGAAACTCCAGGCGGCCACCGGTCGTTAGGTGCCGCATCAGGAGACTGCGGCGGCCGACTTCTTCCAGACGAAGTCCTGGAAGACCGGTGAGTTCGGCGGGCTTGTCCGACGCGGTGGTGAGTGTCGGCAGGAGGTAGCGCGCTACGCGGGCAGCGCAGGACAGACGCAGAACGAGACGGTCCGGGCGCGGCAGCACGACGCTGTAGTACAACAGCAATTCGGGGAAGGTTCGCCCGCCCATGCGGTCAAAGGGGTGCTCACGATGACGGCTGAACAGGCAAAGCTGCAGCATCGCCTGGAAGATCTGTTGGGACGGGTCTGGGGTGTCCAGGTGAATCCGCCCAGCCGGATCGAGCAGGGGCATCAGATCGTGGGCGCTCAGGTCGAGCAGGTGGCGGCACTGTGCGCGGCGGGCTTTGTCGCTGGTGTAGGGCATGACGGGCCTATCCTCAGATGAAGGTGCTGCCCGGTCAGCAGGAGGAAAGCCGTCTTGGCTGTAATTGATGTCGCGAGGAGACGGGGTATCGCACCCTTTGGCCCGTGGCGGACCCATCCCGGGAGGGGCCCTCGACCGCCAGCCGGTCTCCGCGGCTGTGCCACGTCATCATACCAGGGCCACGGGATGTCATACCGAAGGATATGACGAGGCAAAGGAGATCCTGAAGGCGGGCTGGGGTGACGCTCAACGATCGGGAGGCTTGCAATCTTCGATCGCAGGTACGTCTTCCGTCACCCTTGGGGGTGATATTTGGTGGTCGCGTGCGGATGGAGTTGCGGCCTCGTCATCCCTTGATGTTCCCTCATCTCGCCTGGCTGTCGCGGCGGCCAGTTCCGGACGCTTTGAACCGACCCTGGCGCCGACGGACAACCCTCCTCGTTCAATTCCACTCCAGCCGTCCGTCATTGGTCTCCACGCGCTTTCTGCCGGGTCGGGGCAGAACAGAAGGAGTGCGTGATGCCCCTCGAACAGCATCTCGTCAGCGTCCGACGCCAGTTCACAGGCGAAAACCTGACAGGGGCCAGGCGGCGCCTACGCGAGCTGAGCGACTGGTCCGCGCTGGTGCCAGCAGCCAAGAACCGTGACCAGGAGCGGTTGGAGTCGCACCTGCTCCAGGCCCTGGGTAGGGGGCAAGGTTGTCACCCGTTGGGGATCAGCGAGGTCTTGCCCTTCACTGATCGACTTGTCCTGCGTGTGGAGTCGCCGGAGCTTGTCAGCGCAGTTCTGCCACTGCTCCCGTATCGGGACAGGCGCAGGTCCCGGCACGGCGTGGCCGACCTCCGCGCTACGACGAGGCGCGGCGGCATCGAGCTGATTCTCGGAAGGAGTGGTGGTGGACGGGTCCTGCTGATTGGCCCGCGCTCCACCTGCAATTTGTCCTCAGTCCTGGCCGCGCATCAGTCGGCGACGGAAGCCCTCCGCTATATCCCGTTGTGGACCGAGGACACCCCTCACGATCCACTGCCGCGGCCTGCTCGAAGCAGTCGCCCGGCACGCTCGACGAGCCGACCACCACTTGGCCGGAGCACGCAGGTGAAAGCCGCCGACCCATATCTGGCCAGTGCCGTGATGCGTCGACTGCACCTTTGGGAGCAGTTGACCGACGACAGCACCGTGACAATCACCAGCCAACCCGATTCGGAAGGGAGTCGTCTGGCCTGGACCGTGGAACGGGCTCTGCCGCCGAGCGTTCCTCTGCATGATGACGCCCTCGCAGTGGTCCTCGCCGACACAGTCGCTGGCCCAGGACTTACCGCGGACGCCGACACACATCGCTGCGACCAGAAGGAGTGCGTTCAGACCTTCGCCTCGGGCGGGCTCGCCGTTCGAACGGTGAGACGCGAAGGTGCACGCTCCACTCGGCAGCGCACCCTCGCCCGTGGCACCTCAGCGATCCTCCACGAACGTCAGGTGATCGGCCGCCCTGTGGGCGAGGGCCCGGGAGGTCACGTCCTTCAACTGATCGACGACATGAGGGACGAGCGGCGACTGACGCACGCAGCCGAGCAGCTAGCTGCGGCCTGGGCTCAGCAGGGTTTGTGTACGTTGGTGCTGCGACTCGAAGGCCGCGACAGCCTCAATGACGAGCAACCATGGCAGCGTTCCCGTCTGACCGGCGGACCTGGAGCCATGTTCAAAAGCACAGTCAACTACCTGAACGACAACCACAAAGCCGTCATTACCAAAGCTCGGGCGCACTTTGACCACGTGATCATGGTCAAACACCAGTCTGTGGACTTTCCTTGGGCGGGCATCTCCCCTTTGGCCGACGATCACCTCGTCGTTGCCTTCGGGGGATTCCCGAAGGTGACTAGAAGCACCACGGTGCATGCAGGGAAACTACAGAGAGACACCATCGAACTTACCCCCGCCGAGTCGGCGGTGGCGTGGCTCCACGGTCGCCTGGCGAGGATCCCCTTCGCCGACGTACCGATCACTGGCCTCCTGCTTCAGTGCGCACCCGATGAGCACGGTCCGAATTCCTTCGATGGCCTGGTCGACACCGAACTGGCACGACATGGGATGCCGGTGCTGGGACGGCTGCCTCAGCCGAAGCTGTTCACCCCGTGCCGTACGGTGCTGGACGACCTTCCCGATGAGCAGCGGGCCTTCGTACTGCGCCAGAGCGCCGAGATCCGTACGAGCCTGGGGCCGGCGCGAGCGGATGGGTCGGCACTCGTCGTCGCGCTACGCGAGCTGAGTGGCCTATAGGAACGATGGCAGGTCCACGCGCGGCGCGCGGGGCCGTAATGCAGAGTGATCGCCGGAGCACAAGACCGGCTTTCCAAGCAGCCGTTCCCACGAACCGGAGGCCCCAGCAGGTGAGGAGCGCCTCAAGCGCTTCGGTTCCCCCTCTGAAGCGAGCTGTGGCAGGGCGATGCTGGGGACTTTTACGCCTGTCCCACGCATCCGATCCGACAGATCCCCTGAGAGCGACGCTGCCCCGGGCTGGAGGAATAGTCAAGACCTGTGGATCAAGTCAGTCGCGGTGGTGTCGCTGACGCAGTCGGCGACTGGCGTCAGCGCGGACGCGTCGGGTTCTTCCGGTCTTGGCGAGCAGGGTGAGGACGGCGGGTGAGGGCAGGGTCTCGACAGCCTTGCGCTGGAACCAGTCGGATCCGGTGGTGACTTCCTCCGAGCCCCACGGCTCGCCCACGGTGATTGACCGCAACAGGGTCCATTCGAGCAGACGGCGGGCGAGGAACTCCCGCTCCGCGCTGATCTCGGCCATTGCGCGGGCCCAGCCGGTGAACCCATCGTCGGTCAGCAGTAGCGCTGCTCGAAGGTCGAGGTGGCGGACGATGGCCGACTGCGCCATCGTCGTGTCCGGGTCGCGCAGGATTCTGGTCACCAGATCGGCTTCGTCTTCGTCACGGACGACGGCCAGTTCGTGCAGGTAGCGGGCGAATCGCTGGTGCTCGTCCTCGGCGGAACGGTCATCGGCGCCGTTGAGGCCATTCACGCGGCGGCCTCCTCGGGGCGCTCGATCAGGTGGCCGCGTTCAAAACGGGCGCCGGCCCGCACCAGCGCCACGAGATGGGGTGCGTTGACCGCGCGCCAGCGGGCCTGCGCGGATTCGATCAGCTTGAAGACCATGGCGAGGGCGGCTCCCCGGCTGCCGGCGCCCTTGGTGACCTTCGTCCGCAACCGGACCGTGGCGAAGGTCGACTCGATCGGATTTGTGGTGCGAAGATGGATCCAGTGCTCGGCGGGGAAGTCGAAGAACGCCAGCAGTTCGTCCTCGTCGTCCGTGATCCGCTTGACGACCTTGGGGTATTTCGCCTGGTAGGCGCGCTCGAAGTCGCGGACGGCCCTGGCCGCGTGCTCCTTGTCCTCGGCGTTGTAGATCTCCTGGATCGCGCGCTTGGCCGCAGGCTGGGCCGACTTCGGCAGCGCGTCCAAAGCGTTGGCCGTTTTGTGAACCCAGCACCTTTGATGGCGGGTTTCGGGGAACACCTCGTTCAGTGCGTTCCAGAAGCCGAGTGCGCCGTCTCCGACGGCCAGGACCGGGGCCCGCATGCCCCGGCGAGCGCAGTCCCGCAGCAGCCCGGCCCATGCCTCGGACGACTCGCGGTATCCGTCCGTCATCGCGATCAGTTCCTTCGTGCCGTCGGCCCGCACGCCCATCAGCACCAGGACCGCGGCCTTCGCCTCCTCTAGGCGGATGCGCAGATGGACGCCGTCGGCCCAGACGTACACGTAGTCGGTGGCGGACAGGTCGCGGTCCATGAACGCCCTGTGGTCGGCCTGCCACTGGACGGTCAGCCGCGTCACGGTGGCGGGCGAAAGGCCGGCCGGGGAGCCGAGGAACTGCTCGAGTGCGGGCACGAAGTCGCCGGAGGACAGGCCGTGCAGGTAGAGCAGCGGCAGCACCTCGCTGATCTTCGGGGACTTTCGTGCCCAGGGCGGCAGGATCGCCGAGGAGAACCGCTTGCGTTCGCCCGTGGCCTCATCGATGCGCTTGTCGTTCACACGCGGGGCCTTGACCTCCACGACTCCGGCGGAGGTGGTGACCTTCCGCGGCTGGTGATGGCCGTTGCGCACGACCAGACGGTGACCGCTCTCGTCCCGCTCACCGGCCAACTCGGCTATGTAAGCGTTGACTTCCGCCTCCAAGGCGGCGGCCAACATCCGCCGGGCGCCCTCGCGGACGATCTCGTCGATCAGGGAGCCGTTCGGCGTGGTGCCGTCGTTGTTGACTACGCTGAGCACGGGCGTGCCTTCCCGACCGGCGCTGCGAACGCCGGCCTACTCGGTGACCTTCAATCGATCACTCGGGAAGGTACGCCCTTCGCGTGCCACCCGAGCCCCGATCCACAGACATCCGAGCTTGTTAAGAAGTCAAGCCGCGAGCGTCACCGGCGCCGTGGACGCGGCGGGGAACGCCTTGCCGGGATCGAACTTCTGCCCGGTCTGCAGGCAGTGGTAGAGGCACCCCAGGAAGCGGTTGAAAACGTTGCGCATGGCGGCAGTGTGCCGGTCCCCAAGGTCCCGGCGTCGGTCGTATTCGGCCTTGACCCGTGGGGAGGGCAGTGCCCCGAAGATCCATACGTAGCCTGCGGCGGCCAGCCGCTGGTTCTTCACCCGCCGGTGGCGCACGAGGTGGCTCTTGCCGCTGGCGATGGTGACCGGCGCCGAGCCGGCATACGCCTTCAGGGCGCGGGCGTCGGCGAAGCGGGTGCGGTCGTCACCGATCTCGGCCAGAACGCGTGCGCCGGTGAGCGGCCCGATCCCGGGGAAGCTGCCCAGGATTTCGGCGTCCGGATGCGTGGCGAACGCCTCGGCCGCAGCCTCGGCGAGGTCGTCGGCCGCCCGGCAGGCGGCATCCAACTGGGCCACCAGCGCGAGGGTTTGCCGCCCCATCGCCTGCTCGATGAGCGGCGGCTGGTGCAGGTAGTCGCCGGTGAAAATGGTGCGCAGCCGTTCCGCCCAGACCGCGATGTTCCGCTGCCGTCCGGACCTGCGCAGGGCGGCCCGCAGTTGGGCACGGGTCAAGCGGGCGGCGGTGTGCGGGTCGGGTGCCACGGCAAGGACCGCGCGGGACTCCCGGGAGTCCAGGCCCACGCCCCGGACGGCGAACGCCGCGAGGGCGGCCGGGTAGTACTGCTTGAGGTGCGAGCGCAGCTGGTTGTTGAGCTGGGCGCGGTTCCACACCGTGTCCTGCTGGGCGCGGGCGAGAACGGCGATCGCCCGTACCAGTTCGGAGTCGGCGGGCAGCGGCCGGTGCACGTCGGCGTCGGTCCGCAGGATGTTGGCCAGTGTCATCGCGTCGGCGTGGTCGGACTTCGCGCGGGCGCTGCGGTGACGCTCGCGGTAGCGGGCCACCGCCATCGGGTTGATCGAGTACACCTTGCGGCCGGTGGTGCGCAGGCAGGCGAACACCAGGCCGCGAGCGGTCTCCACCGCGACCGGTATCGGGGCCTCAGCGCAGTCACCGGCTTCCGCGAGCAGGGCAAGCAGCTGGCGGAAACCGTCCGCGTCGTCTTTGATGCGCTGCTTGGCGACCAGCTTTCCTGTCTCGTCGACCAGCGCCACGTCGTGGTGGTCTTCCGCCCAGTCGATCCCGCACGTGATCGTCAATTTCAAGCTCCCTACTCTTCGTGCTTGTCCTGGTGCGTGAACCTGCGCAGGGCGTGTCAGCGGCCAGTTCGAACTCCCCAGGTATGGCCAGTTCCGATATCACGTTCCGTAGTCGTCCTGGGTCGGGGTGGATCCGGGGATACTGGGGCCATGGATCGCACTGTGGTGACTGGTGCCCTCGTGCCTGACGGTGAGGACTGGCTGCGGGTAGAGGTGGAGCGGGCGGCGCGGGCAGCCTTCGTCGGGCTACTCGATGCCCGTCCGGCTGCGGACTACTGCGGGTACGCGCTGTATTCCGACGCTGGCGCGATGACAGTGTGCTGTGCGGCCAACACCGTCTCGCACCTGGCTCAACTGCGAGCGGAGTACCCGGCCGAGGCGGAGTACTACGAGTGGACTCCGGCGGAGTGGGCGATGGAGGGCGTCGCCGCCAAGCAGTTCGCGTCGATCTGCCGGCGCCTGTACGCCGCAGAGCACGCCGACGACGCGGAGTTCACGAGGTTCCGGGACGCACTGTACGACGCGTGTGTGGCGGTGCTCGAATCGCTCGTCGCCGCCGGCACCTTCGGCCCAGGCACCGATCACGTCGTAGTCTTCGCTGTTTCCGACCCCGACGACGAGGACCCCGCGCGCGAGGCAGGGTGGATCCGCCGCCTCAACCCGCCGAACCAAGCCGACCGGTTCGCCCGCTGGATCGAAACGGCCTCAGCACAACCGTAGGGAGCGGCTACCTCGATCAGTCCGTGCCGACACCGGACGAGAAACACGCACTGACAATCAGTCGAAAGATCTCAGGAGGTCTACGGCACTCTCGAACGCCACGCTCCGTGACGGACCATGGCCAGGTGACTCCCCATCAACTGGCCGCCCTTGGGGAGTTCCCACTGGCCACTGACAAGGGCGCGCCGCGACCTAATAGGAGGGCTCGATGGCCCGACATCCGATGAGCAGTTCGCAGCCCCAGCTCCCCGCACGGTCCCCGGTCTCTGGAAGGAGCTCGGCGGCTCGCGTGATGAGGGAGAGGTGGCCGTACGGACGGCTCAGGTCACGATCATGACGTCATCGTGGAGATGTGCGGCGTACTCCGGCAGATACACGGTGACGGGGCCCTCTGCCTGTGGAGAGGAGTCCAGCTCCAGGTCTTGAGTAGGGGTCACCCGTCACCGTGCACTGCTATTAGGTCTTGAGCATTGCTCGGTGCACCCGGTGGGTTCCTCTTGGGCATCTGGAGCCCCAGAAGAGCGACGGCTACTGACGTTCGCTGCACACGCTCCGATTATGGCCGGTTCCACTGACACTCAGCCGGGATCCACCGGGATCGCGAACCGGCGGATCCGGGCTCATGGGGAACCGCCTACCGCAGCAGTAGCTATCACGAAGATTCGGCTGCTCTAAACCGCTGCTTCTTCGGATCCTGATGCCCCTCGCCGGCAGACATGCGCAGCATCTCGGCGCGCAGGCGGTGGGACGGAACGTCCGCTGCTTCGGCAGCGCTTGCCTCGGAGACACACGATGCGTTACCAACCCAAGCCCGCCGTTGAGACTGCCTTCGTGAACGTCCAGACCGCGGCGACGTACATGGGCCCTTGCGCCCCGCGGCCGATGCAGGGGGTGAATACTGGGTGATCATCCTTCAGGTTCCCCCATCCGGCAACGGCAGGCCCCTGCTCCCACGAGCTGGGCGCAGGCTCAGCACATGACACGGGGCCCGTCTACGACAGAGGACCCGCGCCCGCGTGGTGTGGGTCCTCTGTCGTGGCGAGGTAGTCAGCCGGAGGAGTCGGATGCGCCGCCGGGCCCCAGGCTGCGTCGCGAGGCCGGAGACATCGGGCAGATAACGGTTCACCTCGTCGACCACACGCGGTCGGCGTGACACGACCGACATCGGACGTTTCGAGGTCGCTTCGGCGACAACTCTGCGTAAAGGCTGACGGCTGCTCAGATTTGCCTGACGTACCGTCAACCATTCAAGATCATCTTGCACGTGCGTTGCATAAGGTGCTGAAAAACAACAGTGATCAGTGAAGGGCCGTGAAGGTAAGTATTCGCAGGTCAGATGGCATGTTGAGGTGTTGTGCCCCTTGCCCCCAAGGGGCACAACACCGCGCCGGTCAGATGTCCCGGAAGATCTCGATCTGCGCGCCCACGGAGTTGAGCCGCTCCGCCAGCTCCTCGTAACCGCGGTTGATGACATACACATTGCGCAGTACGGACGTGCCTTCCGCCGCCATCATGGCGAGCAGCACCACCACCGCGGGCCGCAGCGCGGGCGGGCACATCATCTCGGCGGCGCGCCACCGGGTCGGGCCCTCGACCAGTACCCGGTGCGGGTCCAGGAGCTGCAGCCTGCCGCCGAGGCGGTTCAGATCGGTGAGGTAGATGGCCCGGTTGTCGTAGACCCAGTCGTGGATGAGGGTCTGGCCGTGGGCCGAGGCGGCGATGGCCGCGAAGAAGGGCACGTTGTCGATGTTGAGCCCGGGGAACGGCATGGGGTGGATCTTGTCGATCGGCGCCTCCAGCTTGGAGGGGCGGACCGTGAGGTCGACCAGCCGAGTACGGCCGTTGTCGGCGGCGTACTCAGTCGTACGGTCGCAGTCGACACCCATCTCTTCCAGCACCGCGAGCTCGATCTCGAGGAACTCGATCGGTACCCGACGGATCGTCAGCCGGGATTCCGTCACCACGGCGGCGGCGAGGAGGCTCATCGCCTCGACCGGGTCCTCGGAGGGGGAGTAGTCGACGTCCACATCTATGTGCGGGACGCCATGCACGGTCAGTGTGGTCGTGCCGATGCCGTCCACGCGTATGCCCAGTGCCTCCAGGAAGAAGCACAGGTCCTGGACCATGTAGTTGGAGGATGCGTTGCGGATGACGGTCGTGCCGTCGTGCCGGGCGGCGGCCAGCAGCGCGTTCTCGGTCACGGTGTCCCCGCGCTCGGTCAGCACTATGGGACGGTCGGGCGTGACCGAGTGGTCTATCTGGGCGTGGTAGAGCCCCTCCGTCGCGGCGATCTCCAGCCCGAACCGGCGCAGCGCGATCATGTGCGGCTCGATGGTCCGCGTACCGAGGTCGCAGCCGCCCGCGTACGGAAGCTTGAACGAGTCCATCCGGTGCAGCAGCGGACCGAGGAACATGATGATGGAGCGGGTCCGGCGGGCGGCGTCCGCGTCGATGGCGTCCATGTCGAGCCGGGCCGGCGGGACGATCTCCAGATCGACTCCCTCGTTGATCCACCTCGTCCGCACGCCGATGGAGTTCAGCACCTCCAGGAGGCGGTAGACCTCCTCGATGCGGGCCACGCGGCGCAGTACCGTACGGCCCCTGTTGAGCAGTGAGGCGCAGAGAAGTGCCACGCACGCGTTCTTGCTCGTCTTGACGTCGATGGAGCCCGAGAGCCGGCGCCCACCGACCACTCGCAGATGCATGGGCCCGGCGTAGCCGAGCGACACGATCTCGCTGTCGAGTGCTTCACCGATGCGCGCGATCATCTCAAGACTGATGTTCTGATTGCCGCGCTCTATGCGATTGACGGCGCTCTGACTGGTGGCGAGCGCCTCGGCGAGCTGACTCTGTGTCCAGCCCCGGTGCTGACGGGCGTCACGGATGAGCTTGCCTATGCGTACGAGGTAGTCGTCTGACATGACGAAAGGCTATCTCAGATATGAGATGAGACTTGCGGCGGGGTGCGCCGTTCGGGTGACGGTTGTGTGCAGTCACGGCAGTTGTCCGGCCCTGAGCGTGTGGTGGGCGGTGTGACGGGTGGTGCGAGTCACGGGTGCACCGTGCGTTCCATGGTCCACCCGGTTCGCCGCGACGGCGCGCGGTGTACGTCCGTCCGGGGTGGGCGGCACCGGCCCGGGCCCGGCCCCGCAGGTCGGACGGGGCCGGGTCACCGCTGCGCAACGGCGCGGGCGGGGCCGAAGCCTGGCGTCGGATCAGCCGGATCAGTACACGCATCAGTACTGGAGCCGGTGTTCGGACCGGCCCGCGCCTCGGCTTGTGCTCGCACCACACCACGCTCGACACGCCGGTAGCCGGGCTCCACCTCCTCGTGCAGCCGACGGCCGAGAGGGGTGAGGCGCACCGTGCGGCTGGTCCGTTCGAAGAGCGGCGCGCAGCAGCTTCTCGTTGCCGAACAACGCGCGCGTGCTCACTGTGCTGCGGGTCAGCTTCTGGCATCGGGTGTGAGAGCCGCCGCTGAAGATGAGACTTGACATGCCCTCTGATCTGGCCACTGTTGATTTGATGAATATCTAATCGAGGCCATTCTGGGGCATGGGAAATGAGAGTGGAGCTGACCAGGGGGTTCTCGCTGCGTGTGAGCTCAGATCGCCGTCACGCCGCCGCTGTTGTCGTGGACGACGGCCTGCCACTCCAGCACCGGGCAGGCAGCGACCAGCAACGTGTCCAGCCCGTCCACGCCGCTCGCGGCGACGCGGCCCATTGCCTCGTCGTGGACGGGGAAGTTGCCCTGCAGCGCGTCGCAGTGACCGCAGCCGTTGGACAACTGCCGCTCGCGCATGGTCCTGCTGTAGCGGCTCTTGGCACCGCACTTCCCAGCTTCCGTCGAGGCCCTTGCCGAGAAACCCGCCGCCCGCCGACACCCACACCGAGCACCTGCCCGCGAACCGATTCTCCACGCCACTCCCTTCCGGCTACGTTTCCGCACCGACTCCATTCGAGGGGCCATTTTCGACGCCCCCGCCATCGGGCAGGGGCGTTGCTCGAGATGGTTTGTTTCAGGATGCCTTTTGGTCGGCGCGCTTCTCGATCTCGGTGGTCACCTGTGCCCCTCGGAAGAGCACCGGGAGCCACAGGAGACATGCCAGCAGGGGGACCGCGGCGTAGGTGGCAATGCCCACACTGGAGCCCAACCCGTCCATGAGCGCGCCGAGGACGAGATAGCCGATGCCGATGAGCGTCGACTCCACGAATGCGATCATCGACAGCAGGCTCGCCCGGTGGCGCGACGGCACTGCCTCGTTGAACACGTTGTCCACGATCACGGCGGTGATCTCGGGAATTCCGACCAGGACCAGGAACGCGGCGATGGTGACCCAGACAAGGCCGAGGCCGCTCAGGCCGAGCGCCACGGCGAGCGTCAGGAGAGACACCGGGACGATGACCCGATACCCGATGCGCCGGTCCGCGCGGTCCGACAGCAATGGAGTGAGCCCGCCGGCGAAGAATCCCGCCGATATGACCACGCTGACCAACGCGGTGCCCGCTCCCTGATCGGAGAGGGTCTTCTGCGTAAAAATGATGTACGGCGTCAAAGTCGCATGCATCAATCCGGACACCACGACAAGCGTCACGAGCGCCGGCGTGGCGACCCGAAGCATCGCCCGCCATGCTGTGGCGTCGCCGTGCTCCTCCTCGGCTCCGTCCTGCTCGTCCACCGCGTCCGCGCCGCGGATCTCGGGCACCCGTGACATCAGCACCACCACGGCCAGGACGAGGCACGCCGCCGAACCGACGTAGACGACTCCCCAGGAAATCTGCTGCAGTTGGCCGCCGAAGACGATGGCGGTTCCCGAGGTGACCGTCCCGAGCATGGTGAACCGGGACTTGATCTTGACGTAGCTGGCCGTTGCACCACGACGCACGAGCAGGTCGTACAGCAGGGCGGTGTCCGAACCGGACACACATGCCATGCCCACGCCCTGCCCGATGAACAGCGCCAGGAACACCCAGTAGTTGGAGAACGCCACCTGACCGAGCAGACATCCAGCTATCAGCACCTGGCCGATCACGATGCTGGCACGCCTGCCGATTCGGTCGGCGATGACTCCCGTCGGCAACTCCGCAAGTCCGCTGACCAGGTAGAGCAGTGTCTGCAGTAGGGCCACTTGCCCGGCGGAGAAGCCTCGCTGATAAAGGAAGAGGACGAATACGCCGCGCTGGAACAGCGTGTTGGCGAGCACGGCGTATACGTAGAACGGGCGCGTGACGCTTCGTGCTGCATCGTCGACTGCAGCCGACCCGCCAAGGGCCTCCGTGGTGCCGGTCATGCTGCGGGCTCCCCCTGGTGACTCCGGTGATCATTAGTGTTGGACCTCCGCCGCCGAGATGACGATGCGTCGGCGGGGACCAAGACGCGTGTCGTCGACGGAGATGAACGCCGGACCGCGCCGTGCGAGGAGCTGCGCATCAGCTCGCTCGAACGCCTCACCCGCCCGAGGAGCCGTGACCAGCGCTAATCGCCGTGGCGACACGCGCACCCCCCCCGAAGGCGACCCCATCACTCTCATCTAGGGGTTCACACTATGAAAGTGCACTACCAGGTTGGGGTCCGCACTCTCATTCTGAGCTTCGGCTCTCAGGGTGATCTCGTAGGGGACCAGTGAAGTCGGTATGAAGTGTATGGGGTGAACTCCTCCAGGCTGGTCATGGATCCGATCTCGGGCTCGCGCGAGAGACTCAGGGGCGAACGCTTGCGTGGGGAAGCCGGCGCTGCTGATGGGGAATTGCGTGACGTTCCACATGCGGACGGGACCGGAAGTAGACGTTGATGGAGGAGTAGGACACTGAGACGTCGTGGTCGTCCATCAGCCGGTTCCAGATCTCTCGGAGATCGAGGCGTTGGGCGAGCATGGCGTCAATCAGGGTTCGTGTTGAGTCGTTGATCGCGGGGGCGGGCCGTCTGGCTGGCTGCCCCGTCCTGGGACCTTTCCAGGACCTGTAGGTGCTCGGCGCTGGCATTTCCAGGATGGTGCGGATGGTCTGGGAGGGCAGTTGGTGGCGTCTGGACAGGTGACGGATGGTCGCGGTCCCGGACTGGGCAGTCTCGCGGATGCGGAGGGCCAGGTCCGGGCGGTCGGCCAAGGGGACGGTGCTGGGGTAGCGGACGTTCGGCTTGTTGCGTCGTCGTGGCGATGCGACGTCGGCCAGGGCCCGTTCGAGCGAGCGTCTGGGGCGGCCGGAGGCTGCTGCGAGGCGGGAGAGACTGGGTTTGCCGAACCAGAACGGTGGGCCGCAGAGGAAACGGTGCAGGTAACTGGGCTTGAGGTGGTTGGCGCTTCCTCGCCGCTGAGCGGGGCCGGAACGTAGCCGCACGACTCCAGCAGCGTCGCGTACTTCTCGTTTGGCGAGAAAGCCCGTTTCGGAGAGTCCGGGTCCCGCAGTGCATCGTGCGGACGGTTCTGGGCACGATCACCGGCTTCGCGGCCGCGTGCTCCAGTCGCTCGTCCAAAGCCAGCAGCCGCCGGTGCGGCATCGCCGACCTCGACATCCGAAGGGCCTCGGACCAGCCAGGACGCATCGTCTCCGGGGTGATGCTCCGGGCCAGGAGAGCAGAGGCGTCGGCCGCTTTTGTCGTCGGTCGCAGCACCACAGCGGCCAGTGACCTGGTCGCCAGGTCGATCACGGCCGTCAACTCGACCTTCTCGGCAATGCCGTCGTCCAGCCGTACCAGGACATCCAGCGGAGTGGAGTCGATCTGCATCCATTCGCCCGGCGCGCAGGCGGGCACCTCCCCGAACGGACCGGCCGGACGCGCGTTCACCGAGCGGCGCGTGGTTGCCGAGCCTGTCGCGTGGGTTCCGGCCGCCAGCCTGTCGAACAGCCGATAGAGCGTGCGCACCGCCGAGCCGTCCGTGCGGCGTACGAAGTAGTCCGGAGCGTGCCGACGCTCCCGCTCGCCGTCGTGCCAGTGCAGCCAGAACGGTTGCGAGGTGATTCCCACCACCTCGGGATCGAAGTCCATCAGCAGTAGCCGGTCCCGCTCCAGCCACGATTCGAAACCGACGTGCTGCCCGGTCGTTGCCGCCCAGTACCAGCCGGAGAAGTGACGCTCACCGCGCGCCCAGCGAAACGGCCGTACGGCGGCCACGTCCTCGAACCGGGCCGTCACACAGTCCAGCAGTGGACGCCGCCGACGCTCGCGTACAGCATCCACGTACGACAGCTCGACGTACGGCTCTGCAAGATTTACCCCGACCGGTACGGCCATCCAGCACCCCCAGCGCGTCACCTCGTACGACTAGGTTCGCCGGCAAGGAAGCCGAAACGACTGGGTTCGCTGTCAAACGCCTCGATTGGATGACAGCGGTCAGTGTGGCCCGAGCATGACCGTGCGGCGGTGATGTACTAGAGTTATCTCGACATCGAGATATATGCCGAAGGCGCACCGCAGTCCGCCGGCAGGTAAGGGTTGCCTAACCAAACCTTACCTCAGCGGATGGTCGAAGGGCCGTAGGCGGCACCACGCGGCGCCCGCCGTAATGAGGCGCGGCGCGGAGTACGCGCACATTGATGAAGGAGACTGTCGTGTCGGCGAACAGCTTCGACGCCCGCAGCACGCTGCGCGTGGGCGACGAGTCGTACGAGATCTTCAAGCTGGACAAGGTCGAGGGCTCCGCGCGCCTCCCCTACAGCCTGAAGGTGCTGCTGGAGAACCTGCTCCGCACCGAGGACGGCGCGAACATCACCGCCGACCACATCCGGGCGCTCGGCGGCTGGGACTCCCAGGCGCAGCCCAGCCAGGAGATCCAGTTCACGCCTGCCCGTGTGATCATGCAGGACTTCACCGGTGTGCCGTGTGTCGTGGACCTCGCCACCATGCGTGAGGCCGTCAAGGAGCTGGGCGGCGACCCGGCCAAGATCAACCCCCTCGCGCCGGCCGAGCTGGTCATCGACCACTCCGTCATCGCCGACAAGTTCGGCACCAACGACGCGTTCGCGCAGAACGTCGAGCTGGAGTACGGCCGGAACAAGGAGCGCTACCAGTTCCTGCGCTGGGGCCAGACCGCCTTCGACGAGTTCAAGGTCGTCCCCCCGGGCACCGGCATCGTCCACCAGGTCAACATCGAGCACCTGGCCCGTACGGTCATGGTCCGGGGCGGCCAGGCGTACCCCGACACCCTCGTCGGCACCGACTCGCACACCACGATGGTCAACGGCCTCGGCGTGCTGGGCTGGGGCGTCGGCGGCATCGAGGCCGAGGCCGCGATGCTCGGCCAGCCGGTCTCCATGCTCATCCCGCGCGTCGTCGGCTTCAAGCTGACCGGCGAGCTGAAGCCCGGCACCACCGCCACCGACCTCGTGCTGACCATCACCGAGATGCTCCGCAAGCACGGCGTCGTCGGCAAGTTCGTCGAGTTCTACGGTGAGGGCGTCGCCGCCACCTCCCTCGCGAACCGCGCCACCATCGGCAACATGTCGCCGGAGTTCGGCTCCACCGCCGCGATCTTCCCGATCGACGACGAGACGCTGAAGTACCTGCGCCTGACCGGCCGTGACGAGCAGCAGGTCGCGCTCGTCGAGGCGTACGCCAAGGAGCAGGGCCTCTGGCTCGACCCGGCCGCCGAGCCGGACTTCTCCGAGAAGCTGGAGCTGGACCTGTCGACGGTCGTCCCGTCGATCGCCGGCCCGAAGCGCCCGCAGGACCGCATCATCCTGGCCAACGCCAAGGAGCAGTTCGCGCAGGACGTGCGCAACTACGTCTCCGAGGACGAGGAGTCGGGCAAGGAGTCCTTCCCGGCCTCCGACGCCCCGGCCTCCTCCAACGGTGTCCCGTCGCGTCCGACCACGGTCACGGCCCCCGACGGCACGTCGTACGAGATCGACCACGGCGCCGTCACCGTCGCCGCGATCACCTCCTGCACCAACACCTCGAACCCGTACGTCATGGTCGCCGCGGCGCTCGTGGCGAAGAAGGCGGTCGAGAAGGGCCTGACTCGCAAGCCGTGGGTCAAGACCACCCTCGCCCCGGGCTCGAAGGTCGTCACCGACTACTTCGACAAGGCGGGCCTGACCCCGTACCTCGACAAGGTCGGCTTCAACCTCGTCGGCTACGGCTGCACCACCTGCATCGGCAACTCCGGCCCGCTGCCGGAAGAGGTCTCCAAGGCGGTCAACGAGCACGACCTGGCCGTGACCTCGGTGCTCTCCGGCAACCGTAACTTCGAGGGCCGGATCAACCCCGACGTCAAGATGAACTACCTGGCGTCCCCGCCGCTGGTCGTCGCGTACGCCATCGCCGGTTCGATGAAGGTCGACATCACCAAGGACGCCCTGGGCATCGACCAGGACGGCAAGCCGGTCTACCTGGCGGACATCTGGCCCTCCGAGGCCGAGGTCAACGACGTCGTCGCCAACTCCATCGGCGAGGACATGTTCAACAAGTCCTACCAGGACGTCTTCGCGGGCGACGCCCAGTGGCAGGCGCTGGCGATCCCGACCGGCAACACCTTCGAGTGGGACCCGCAGTCCACCTACGTGCGCAAGCCCCCGTACTTCGAGGGCATGACGATGGAGACGACCCCCGTCTCCGACATCACCGGCGCCCGCGTGCTGGCGAAGCTGGGCGACTCGGTCACCACCGACCACATCTCCCCGGCCGGTGCGATCAAGGCCGACACCCCGGCCGGCAAGTACCTGACGGAGCACGGCGTCGAGCGCCGCGACTTCAACTCCTACGGCTCGCGCCGCGGCAACCACGAGGTCATGATTCGCGGCACCTTCGCGAACATCCGCCTGCGCAACCAGATCGCCCCGGGCACCGAGGGTGGCTTCACCCGCGACTTCACCCAGGCCGACGCACCGGTGTCGTTCATCTACGACGCCTCGCAGAACTACCAGGCCGCCGGCACCCCGCTCGTCATCCTGGCGGGCAAGGAGTACGGCTCCGGTTCGTCCCGCGACTGGGCCGCCAAGGGCACCGCACTCCTCGGCGTCAAGGCCGTCATCGCCGAGTCGTACGAGCGCATCCACCGCTCGAACCTCATCGGCATGGGCGTCCTTCCGCTCCAGTTCCCGGAGGGCGCGAGCGCCGAGGCCCTCGGCCTCACCGGCGAGGAGACCTTCTCCTTCACCGGTGTGACCGAGCTGAACAACGGCACGACGCCGCGCACGGTCAAGGTCTCCACCGACACCGGTGTGGAGTTCGACGCGGTCGTCCGCATCGACACCCCCGGTGAGGCGGACTACTACCGCAACGGCGGCATCATGCACTACGTGCTGCGCCAACTTGCCGGTTCTTGACCTGATCGGCTCTGATATCAGAGTCGCTGACTCGCTGCTACCGGCGGTCACATTAGAGTCTCGCACGAGCGCCCCGTCAGGCTTCGGCCTGGCGGGGCGCTTGCTGTTTCATGCTGATCGGGTAGTGGCCGGTACGTGTCCCGCCGACGCTGATCCGCCGTTTGCCCTGAGCTGCCTGGGGCAGGGCTCACCGTCACACGAGGGGCTAGAAGTTGACTGACTCCCACGGAGCGTTTGATGGCGTCGCAGGAAGCCTGCGAGATCGTGAAGAGTCCATGCTCCTCCTCGTCCTGCCTTTGTGGCTTTGCCCAGCGCGACGGGAGGATGGAGCCATGGAACGGCGGATCGACTTCTCGCGCGCCCGGCGCATGCTGTGCGGGGCGTGCGGTCATGGTTGGCGCGTCGATCTGGACTGGCTCGATCGATGGGGGCAGGCGAAGGAGAATTGCGAGGAGCGAACGCTGGCAGGCTTGCCGCCAAACGGTTTTGCTCAGATCACCCCATTTGCCAGTCGACCGTGGGGGTCACTCTAACCCGATCATCACACATTCGTTCGAACGGTGGAGTGGGTGATCGTGCCTGCGGTCGGCGCCGGCGGTAAGTGGTCGGTCGAGGGTGATCTGGCTGTCAGGCGGCCATTCATCCCGGTAGTCCTCGGCGAACACGGCCAGCCGCTGAAGATCGACGGACACCTCCGCGTGCTGCATCAGCAACACCGATAAGGGGCACCGGTGAGCGCGGCTCCCCATGCGGTGAGCCGCGCCCGCCGGTCCGGGCTCCATCTTCGATCGAGGTCGTCATGCGGTGCGGGCCGGATGTAAAACGAGCGGGCGGATCCGTCGGAGCTGGTGCGTAAATCACTCGTATCAGATCAAAGCGTCAGTGTTGTGCGCAGGGGCCCGGACGGTAGGGTGAGAGCCGTTCTGTAGCGGATTCCGCGGCGCCGCAGTGCAGGTAGGGAGGGTCGGCGTGGCTCTGGAGCCGAGCGCGCTCGAAAGCCGGTTCACGGACCTGGCTCTCGCGTCAGCCAATTTCGGGTTCCTGCTTCCCCACGAGCCGCTTCTTGTTCTTCACGGCGCATCGTGTGAGGCCCGCGCGGCTACTGCTCCCGCTGATGCGGCGGCACGCCAGTTCGGTGAGGTTCTCGCCGCTGAGCTCGGCCACCGGACCGGGGTGCGCCTGCCCGCGGGCGATCAGTCGGTCCGTCTGGACCTCCTGTCCCGCGCCGGGGTGCTCGCGCCGCGGGTTCTGGACGCATTCAACGACCTTCACCGCTTCGACGGCGGTACACGCGAGGGGCGGGAGGCGGCGGCGCATCTGGTCGAGCGCTGCTTCACGCTGGCCGCCTGGTTCTTCCGTGCCCTGACCGGCGACGCGGAGCCGATGAACTTCGTCCACGCCGCCGCGTCCGATCTCAGTGTTCTGGCCAGCGGGTCGCTGCGCTGGAAGAGGACCTGCCCCGTCTGCGCCGCGCATTCGACCTGCGCGTCTCGCCGGTGACCCTGGCGGTCGCCGAACGTGAACAGCTGATCGTCAGCGCGCGCGATGCCGCCTATGAGCCGCTGCGCGAATCCGACATTGCCGCGGAAGCGCAGCGCAGGCTCGCCAAGGCGGGATGGGACGTCCTGGGCGCAGGAGAGGAGACTCAGCTCAACCGCTCCCTCGGCTGCGTCCTGGTGGAACCCCGCCTGGCCGGAGGACTCCGCGCCGACATGCTGCTGACGGTCGGCGGACAGGTCGTCGGGATCGTCGAGTGCAAGCGGGACGGTACCGATCTCACCGACGCCATGGAGCAGGCGGGCGCACTGGCCGAGGCACCGGCGGGCTCCCTGCCGTGGCCCGTGTGGCGCTCGCCGCTGCCGTACCGGTATGTGAGCGATGGCCGGCGTCTGCTGTTCTGCGACGCCAATGACCCCGAATCCCACGCTCGCCTCGTCAGCGGCTTCCACCAGCCCCGCACGCTGGCCCGCTGGCAGCGCGAGGCGGAGGCAGACAGCGCGGCGCCGACCTACCGGGCCCGCCAGGCCGCCTACCTGCTGCGGCAGGACGAGGGATTCGACCAGCTCCGCGTCGCCCAGCACGGGGCGGTGCAGGCCATCGAGCAGGCCCTTGCGGCCGGTCAGCGGCGCGCGCTGGTGCGCATGGCCACCGGCTCCGGGCGGAGCTTCACCGGGGTGTTCACCGCCTACCGGCAGCTCCGCTACGCGCGCGGGCCGGGTCCTGTTCGTGGCCGACCGCAAGCTGGCCGTACACCAACTGATCGCTCAGCTGCGCCAGTTCAGCATGCCGGACGGAGGGCGCCCTCTCGATGACGTGTACCACGTCCAGGAGCTGACCGCGGACGGCCTGGCCCCGTCGGCTTCCGTGGCCGTGGCCACGGTGCAGCGGCTGTCGGCCATGCTCGCCGGCACGCCAACGCCCGAGGACGGATCCGACCGCGTGTCGGCGTACGAGACCACCGAACGGCAAGCGCATCCCGATGCCACACCCCTGGAAGTGACCTACTGCGAGGCGCTGCCGCCCGACGCGTTCGATCTCGTCATCGTCGACGACTGCCACCGCGCGCTCTACGGACAGCGTCGTGCCCTTCTTGAATACTTCGACGCTCCCATCGTCGGCTTCAGCGCGACGCCGACCGCTACCGCTCTGGGATTCTTCAAGGGCAACCTGGTTGACTCCTACACTTACGAACAGGCGTCGCCGACGGCGTCGCCGTGGACTACTCCGTCTACGAGATCCGGGTCGCCGACGACCGGCAGCCGGCGTTCGCCACCCCCGTCGACGCTGTCGGTGTGAAAGCCCAGAGCTCCCGCCGCGCCCGCTACGAGGACCTGGACGAGGAGCTGGCCTCCACCGCAGGGCAGGGCCCGGCGCGAGCTATCCCCTCCGAGCACCTGGTCGTGGTGGTGACGGCTTTCCGCGATGCGCTGCCGACCTTGTTCCCCGACCGGACGCAGCAGAGCGGCGCGCTCGGCGTGGTTCCCAAGGCCGTGGTGTTGGCGCAGGACGGACCGCATGCGGACGAGGTCGTTGAGCGCATCCGCGACGTGTTCGGCGCCGGGGACGTCTTTTGCCGGCGGATCACGCACCGCGACGCTCATGCGGTGCACCTGCTGCGGGAGTTCCGCACGACACCGCAGTTCCGGATCGCGGTCGTGACGGATCTGATCTCCGGGTTCAGTGACATGCGGGCGATCGAGTGCCTGCTGATCCTGCGCGAGGTGCGCTCCGCCGCCTACTACGAGCAGCTGCTGGCCATGGGAACTCAGACCATCGCGTCCGCGGAGCTACGCGCCGTCACCCCGGGGGCGGTTGCCAAGACGCAGCTTGTGGTCGTCGACGCGGTGGGCGCTTCGCGTCACCTCCAGCCGCTGGTGAATGTGACGGATGCATCCGGGCAGGCGGGGCGGGCTGCCTTGGAGCGCCTGCTGCACCGTGCCACTGACGGGCTGGTGACGCCGCAGGAGACGGCCGAACTCGCCATCAGGCTCGCCCGGCTCATCCCCGCGCTCAGTGACGCCGACGGCGCCGAGATCCGCAAGCTGGCGGGCCAGCCTCTGCAGGAGCTGGTGACCCGTCTCCTCGACTCCGTCGACTCGGATCACCTGGCACCACTGCGCCGGGCGGGAGGCAAGAGAGCCGTCGAGGACGACCGGCGCGTGGCCCTCTTCCCGCTCGCCGAGAACCCCGAACTCCAAGAGGCGCTGCTCGGCCTGTACGACCGGCCGGCCCCTTTGCGGGTGACGGCATCGAGCCGGCGTCGCCGCCAAGAGGAGACGGTGCGCGGGCGGCTGGCCGAGTTCATTGAACGGGCCGGACCCTTTAGCTCCGCCCAGCTGTGGTGGATCGAGAAGATCGCGGACGTGGTGGCCGCCGAGACCCGCTTCGCCCCGGCGTATCTGGACGGCGTCCCCTTCTCGGCGCGCGGCGGCACGGACGGCTTCCTTGACGCCTTCGGGCCCGACGCCGCGATCGACCTCCTGGACGAACTGCGCAGGGCCCTGGCGTGATGAATGAGGTGCCTGCCGGCTGGAGGGTCGTCCGGCTGGCCGACGTGCTGAGCGAACCGCTGGTCAACGGCCGGTCCCCGCGCCCCGGCGAGGGCGGATTGCCCGTACTGCGCATGACGGCGCTGCGGGCGGCGACCGTGGATTTCACCCAGTCCAAGAGCAGCGACCGCAGTGACAACGGCCACGCGATACTGCTGGCCGAACGCGGGGATGTGCTGGTCGGCCGGGTCAACGGCTCACTCTCCCTGGTCGGCGAGGGCGCCCTGGCGGACGGCCCCCCGACCCCGACGGCCATCCCCGCCACCATGATCCGAGTGCGCGTACGCCCGGATGCCCTCGATCCGCGCTACCTCGCACACCTGTGGAAGTCGCCGGTCATGCGGCGCCAGATCGAGGCACGTGCCCGCCAGGGCGGCGCAGCGATCTGGCGGATCAACCAGCGTGATCTGGCCGACGTCCTGCTGCCGCTGCCCCCTGTGGTGGAACAGCGCCGGATCGTCGGCCTGTTGGAGGAACACCTCGCCCGCATCGACGCCACCACGATCCGCACCGGCAACGCCCTCGACCAGGCCGACGTCCTGAGCCGCACCCTGACCGCGCGGGCAGGGCGCGGCGCTCTCGCCGAAACAGCTCGGGTTCCCGCGAGCCGGCCCCGGGGCGCGGGTGCCGGTGACGGGACACTGCCCCACCTGCCCGCGCACTGGCGATGGACCCGCCTGCACGACGTCGCCGAGGTCACCCGCGGCATCACCCCGCCCGGCAAGCAGGGGTGGCATCCCGCCGATGTGGACGTCTCCTGCCTGCGGGTCGCCAACGTGCAGCGCGGCCGCCTGGACCTGGACGGCGTCCGTACGATCCGGCTGCCCGGGCCACGGGCCGAGGCAGCCCGGCTGCGGGCGGGCGATGTGCTGCTGACCGGCGGCGGATCGAGCGACAGCCTGGGCCGCGGCTGGATCTGGGAGGAGCAGCTGCCTCACTGCGTCCACCACGGCCACCTCTTCCGTGTCCGGATCACCGCCCATCAGCTCCACCCCGTCCTGCTGGCCTGGCACGCCAACGGCTTCGGCCGCCAGTGGTGCCACCGCAACGCCACCCAGAGCGTGGGGCTGGCGTCCATCAGCCTGGCCAGGATCCGGCTCATGCCGGTGCCCGTCGCGCCCGTAGACGAGCAGCACCATCTGGTCGCGGTGGTCCAGGCGCACACCAGGGCCCTGAACGCGGCCTCCGCGGCCGCCGAACGCGCTCTCGTGGTGGCCGGACGGCTGCGGCGTAACCTCCTGGAACGCGCCTTTACCGGTCACCTGTCCCCTCCGCTTTCCCCGTCCGGGCAACAGGAGTTTGTGCTGTGAACCCCACCGTCTCCTCCCGCCCCGGATACGACCAGGCCCTGGTGGACCGGCTGTGGAACTTCGGCAACGTGCTGCGAGACAACGCGGCACCTCGGGCCTGGAGTACATCGAGCAGCTCTCCAGCCTGATCGTCCTCAAGCGCGCCCACGAACAACGCCAGCGCCCCCTGAATGGGCAGGACGTACTCGGTTTCGACGCCTGGGCACGGCTCACCTCGACCGAGCGCGACCACCTGATCCCGGTCTACGAGCAGATCCTGGACCTGCTCGCCGCCCGGCCCGGAACGCTTGGGCTGCTCTTCCGGCGGGCACAAAACCGCATCCCGGACCCTGCCCTTCTGCACCGCTTGATCGTCGATGTGGTGGACCGCTACCAGTGGTCCGCAGGCGACATCGGCGCCGTCTTCGAGGCGCTGCTGGTCCGCATGAGCACGGACACGAAGACCGGCGCCGGCCAGTACTTCACGCCCAGGCCGCTGATCGAGGCGATCGTGCAGTGCGTGCGGCCCGGCATCGACGACACCGTCGCCGACCCGGCCTGCGGCACCGGCGGTTTCCTGATCAAAGCCTTCGACCATCTGGTCGACAACTTTCCTTCAGGTGTCACCGCGGCCCAGCGCAAGCGGCTTGACCAGGGCGCCTTCTTCGGCACCGAACTCGTCGACGCCACCGCGCGGCTGGCCACGACGAACCTGGTCCTGCACGGCGTCACCCGGGCCGACGAGACCCATCCGTGCATCACCGTCGGGGACGCGCTGGCCCGCCCGCCGGTGCGGCGGGCGACGCTGGTGCTCACCAACCCTCCGTTCGGGCGCCGCTCCACCAGCGAGGAGCCCTACCGGGAGGACTTCTGGACCCTCACCACCAGCCGGCAGCTCAACTTCCTCCAGCACATCCACAGCCTGCTGGAGACCGACGGCCGCGCCGCTGTAGTGGTGCCCGACAGTGTGCTGTTCGAAGGCGGGGCCGGTGAGCTGATCCGACGGCGCCTGCTGGCCGCGTGCGATGTGCACACCCTGCTGCGGCTTCCCACGGGAATCTTCTACGCCGGCGGCGTCAAGGCCAGCGTCCTGTTCTTCGACAAGCCCGACCCGCGCCCGGACGGCAGCCCGTCCACGACACGGCTGTGGGTGTACGACCTGCGCTCCCCGCACACGGCGACGGCCAAGACCATGACGCAGGCTGGTCCCGACTACGGCGACTTTGTGTCCGCCTACCGGCCCGGACGGCTCCGCAGCGAACGAGTCGAGACACCCCGCTTCCGGTCCTTCGCGGTCCAGGAGCTGCTCGCCAGGAGCGGTGTCAACCTGGACCTTCAGGTCGCCGAACCCCCGCCCGGGCCCTTCGCGCTGGAAGAGCCCGAGGCTGACCTGCACCGCATGGCCCAGGAGATCACCGCTGAACTGGGCGCCGCCCTGGCCGAGTTCGCCTTCCTGACCGAAGCGCTGCGCCCCTACGGTGTGCACGCGGACAGCCCGGATCGTGAGGCTGAGCGGTGATGGCGACCACGGGTGCCACGACCGGGGGGATGCCGTGCGGCTGCTGCGACTGAGACTTCCCTTCTACCGGGGCCTGCGCCACTTCGAGCTGGACCTCGCGGGAGCCCTCGACGGCGGCCATACCATCGCCACCCTGATCGGCCCCAACGGCGGCGGCAAGTCCCGAGCCCTGCACGCGCTCGCCGAGATCTTCGGCGCCCTGCACCGGCCCGGGCGCAGTGCGGCCTTCGCCTTCGAGCTCGACTACGAGGTCCACGACAGGACGGTCCGGGTCGTTCAGACCTCCCCCGACACCTCACCCGAGCTGACCGTGGACACCTCCCTGGGCCAGGCGATCCGTGCGGCCGGGTGTGGGCGCAGCATCTGCCCGATCACGTCTTCGGCTACCAGGCGCACGCCCAGGCCCCCTGGACCAGCGAGTTCGACCAGCACCGCCGCTTCGCCGCCCGCCGCATCGGCCAATGGCGCCGGCAGTGGATGAAGGACTTCGACCAGTGGCGCGCACACCACACCCCGGACGAAGGAGAGCTGTGGACCGAGCAGCTCACCCTGCCCATCAACTGCCCCCTGTACACGCCAGTGTTCCTGTGCACGCCCGCGCACCTGCCGCTGCTGCTCCTCGCACAGACCACCCACTGGTCCGACTCGTTTGGCACCTACCTGCGCCGCCACTCCTACCTCCAGCGGGTGGCCTCCGCGGTCCTACGGATCCGCGCGCCACGCGCCGCACGCGCTCCGCACCTGGCCGCCCTTCCGTACTGGGGCCTGGGCGGGCCCGCCCGCACCCTGTTCGCGGCCGCCGCCGAATCGGGGCGGTTCGGTCTCATCCCTGACGCCGACCCGGTGGACGGAGCCGCAAGCCCCGCCGACGGGTTCCAGATCGACCTGGGCGCCGCGGAGGACGTCCGCGCCTTCCGCAACCTCTTCGACAGCGACCTGTCGATGTTCGGCCTGCTCGCCACCCTGTTGGATGCCGGATACCTCACCGTCGACGTCCGCCTGGACAAACCCGGCGCGCTCACCGTCGGCCTGGACGATCTGAGCTCGGGGGAGCAGCAACTCCTTACCATTTTGGGTCTGCTGAGACTCCAGCGGGCGCATGAGTCGCTGTTCCTTCTGGACGAACCCGACTCCCACTTCCACCCCGAGTGGAGCCGGCGCTGGTACTCCTCCGTGCGCAGCGTGCTGGGGCCGCATCAGCACTCGCAGTTCCTCACCGCCACCCACGAACCGCTCCTGGTGGCCAACATGACCCGCGAGCAGATCCGCGTGGTCACCACCGACGTGGAGGGCCAGGCCACCGCGGTGATACCCCGGGCCAACCCGCGCGGACAAGGCGCCGGCGGTCTGCTGACCACCGACCTGTTCGACCTGCCCACCCAACTCGACGAGCACACCCAGGAACTGATCGACCGACAGTACGCGCTGCTCCCCGAGGCGGACGGCGACCCGGTCAAACAGGCCGCACTACGCGATGTCACCGCCCAGCTGGAGACCATGGACTTTCCCAACTCCGACCGTGATCCGCTCGTGGCGGCCTTCCTCGCCGAGCTGTTCCACGAGCGTTTCTCGTCGGTGATCTGACACCGATGAGACACGTGAACATGGCTCACCGCCCCGTCGGCCTGGGCCGCCAAGGCCAAACGCACCCTTGACGCGGTCAGGGCCGCCGTCGTCGCCGGCACCAAGCATGATTTCAATACGCACTGGACCGAGGACGCCGTACGCAACCTGCTCCTCGACCTCGTCGGCGACAAGTGCTGGTACTGCGAGACCCTCATCGTGCGCGCGGACATCACCGTCGACCACTACCGGCCGAAATCCGAAGTACTCGACGTGCCCGGCCACCCGGGTTACTGGTGGCTGGCCTACGACATGTCGAACTACCGCATCGCCTGCAGACACTGCAACAGCGGCGGAGCCCGCTACAACGGCGTCCGGGAAGGCCGCGCCAAGGGCAGCCAGTTCCCGCTCATAGACGGAACCCGCGCCCGCACGTCAGCCGACGACCTGGACCGCGAACAGCCGCTGCTCCTGGACCCGGCCAACCACAGCGACCCCGACCTGCTCGGCTTCGACTCCGCCGGCTACGCCCGGCGCAGCAACACCCCCTACTCGCCGGCCGAAGCGAAACGCGGCCTGTGCCGCGCCGACGAAACCATACGGATCCTGGCGCTCAACGACTCCCACCTCGTCCCGCTCCGCAGCCGCCTCATGCGTGAGGTCACCGTACTCGCCCGCTACGGTGACAAGACCGACATCCAGCAGCTGATCGACGACAAGGTGGGACCCAAGGCGCCATACAGCTCGGCAGCCGCCATGGCCCTGGCCCTGCAGCGCGCCTGCGACCGGCCCGCCGCCGCGCCCACCCCGGCCGCAACGACGCCCGGCACCACACCCACCATCGACCCGACACGTTCCCGAGTCGACCTGCAAGACCTGCTGGAACATCTGGACCCGGACGACCTGAAGGCCGGCATCTCCCTCACCGGCCGGCGCGAGAAGAAGGTCCACCAGGCGGTCCTGAACCACGAGGGCCAGATCAAAGTCCTGGGCCGACCCTGGCGCACCCCGACCACCGCCGCCAGGGCGGCGACCGGCAGCAACAAGATCGACGGCTGGGATTTCTGGCGTCTGACCATCGCCGGTGTGGAGCAGACCCTCGCCGAGTTCCGCGCCACGCACTTCCCGCCACCCGCACCAGCCTGAACCGCGCAGGCGAGGCATGGGAACGCCAAGGACAAGGTGCGAGGGCAACGCCCGCGGCAGTCACGGGATTTTCTTGGCCCCCGCCCACGGCGGCGTGCGACCTGGAGCGGGCTATGACCGCTGGCCGGGCGCAGCGCGCACTGACGATCGCGGCGCGCCTCAAGGCCGCCTGATCCTCACACAGTTCGCGCTCCGTGCCCGCTGCCCGGTGCGGTCGCGTTCGGTGAACTGTTCCCGCTTCATCGTTTGCGGCGCTTACGGTCGTGTTGGCGGCGGGCGCGCTTGGGCGGCCGGGTACCGTCCCACGCCACGAACGCTGCGGTCAGCAGTCCGGAGGCGGCGGCTGTGTGGAAGTGCTCCGCGAAGGCCTGCGGTGAAGCGAAGGCGGCGCGCTGCTCTATGGGTTCTTGGAGCATGAACCCGAACCCGTAGAGCACCAGGACGCGTTTGCTGGTGGCGGCCGCCTGGTGCCACCGGGGCGGCAGGCTGGTCTGTGCGCGAGCCCAGACGGTCCCGCCCTGGTCGCGCAGTTCCATGCGGTTGCCGCGCTGGCACAGACGCCATTCAAGAAGGGTGGGGATGGACATGGCCTCGGGGATGATCCGCCGAAAGCCTGCGCCGCTGATGCGGTGGACCTGGTACTCCATGGCGGGCGCCCCGTTCGTTCGCCGGTGGCGGCACCGCGACGCTGGCGGGACAGCGCCTGAACTACGGCTGCGACAACGGCGGCTACCTGTACGGCTACCCGAACAGGACAGCCGCCGTGTGGACCATCTCCTACGCCGCCCCCGGCAGCGGAGCCAGCGTCTCCACGCCGATCACCACCGTCTACCAGTAGCGCGCTGACAGCCACGCCGCGGAAGCGGCGGATGGTCGGATCGGCCACCGCCACGACCGCTGCCGCCGCAGCCGAAACTGCGGAAAGCTCGGCGGCCGGGGCGGCGATCGAGTTCTACATGTAGTAGGCGTAGCGGGTGGCGATTCGGGCCCTGTCCGGGACGTGTTTGAGGATGGAACCGACTCGGTAGGCGGTGCGCAGGGTGAGGGGGGCGCGTTCGTCGAGCTGGGCGTTGTTCCAGTTCATCTTGGTCAGGGCGAGGATGTCGGTGCTGGCGGTTAGCAGATCTGTGCCGTGCGTTGCGGGCCGGATCAGCAGTGGCTGGGGGACGTACAAGGCCGGGGTAGGTCCGGAAGTACGGCACTGAGCCGCGGGTGTACAGCAGCAGGGAACGGGCGTCCAGTTGGACGCTGGTGCCGCGCAGTGGTGGGAGTTGCCCGGTGCGGTACAGGTGCGGGGCGCCGCGGCGCTGGATCCACAGCATGTCGACATGGTCGATGTCGCGCATATCGGCGGCCTCGTGGAAGCCGTCGATCTCCCCGGTGGTGAAGTTTGAGGTCTTGTGTACGACGATGCGTGCGGGTTGGTGGCCGTGGGTGGTGCGGTACTCGGTCAGTGCGTCCAGCAGGAGTTGTCGGGCGTCGGGGAGCGTCAGGTGGGGCTGGCGGTCGGTCTTGGAGATCTGCGCGGTGCCGCTGCGGACGACGACGCCGTCGCCGCGTTCGTTGAACACTTGGGCGACGGCGGTATGGAGCTCGTTTCCGTTCGCGCTGCGGTAGAAGCTGACCCCGACGTAGCAGGTGGCCAGGTCGGAGCTGTGGCGCTGCATGCGCCAGGGGGTCCCGCCGGACTTGTAGTACAGGGCGGTGTGCAGGTTCCAGGCCCGGGTGGCCTCGTCCTGCAGGGGGCGGAGTGTTTGCCCGTTGGTCCTGGCCGGCGTCCCGGTCCAGGTCTCCTTGCGCATCAGCTGCAGTGGAGCGGGCAGCGTGAGCGCGGTGGCCTTGAGCAGGTCGTGGAAGCCGCCTCCAGTCTCTCGCTCGTCCTGATCCTCTATGCGTTCGGCTGCGGACTCCTCCGACGGCGGCTGTTCTTCGCGGTCCTGGAGTTCTTCCGGGCGGGCGCAGATTACAACGCGGCAGCGCCCGGTCTCGGCCAGGGACCGCGCGGCGTCGGCGTACATCTCGACCGCGTCGGCGGTGGCGGAGGCCGGCTTCTGAACAGGGCCTGCGCACCCTGTACGAGCAGCACGGCGCAACGCTCACCGAACTCGCCGCAGCCGCGGGAGAGACGCGGCGCGGTGCCCGGCGCCTGCTGATCGAGGCCGGCGGCACCGTGCGCACCACCCAGCAGACGCAGCGGATGCGTGCCGCAGCCCGGGCCGCCGATCGGTACAAGGTCGCCCTGTCCCTGCGGGCCCGGTACGAGGTCTTGCCCGAAGGCAGCTGGGCAAGACGGCGGTGATTGCGCCGGGTCGCCTCGTCCCGGCCCTTGATCTCCGTTTCCAGGAGAATCCGGACGACCTCGGCCGGGTCCCAGCGTTGTGATCTCGCGGTCGCAACCGGCGCTACCTGGCGCACTTCCTGGACGAGATCCGCAATGACCTCGCTGGTCGAGTCGCGCTGCTGGTCGAAGCGCTGCCCACGGACGAGACCCGCGACCTGCTTATGCATGGCAGGTAAGCAGCTCTGTAAGTGCGCTCCCCATCTCGACGATCGACCGGCTGTGAGTTCGGGTCTGACTCAAGCATCAAGGAAGGCTGAGATCTGACATCGGACCGCATCCGGAGGTCGAGTCTGGCGCGCGCACTCCGCGGCCTCCACTGGACTTCCGAATACGTTCCGAATACTATGGATCCATGACCATCGCAGCAGACCTCCCCGTGGCGACTCGGCGCTCCTCGGACCTGAGCAAGCACTCCGCCGAGGTCTTCGCCGAGGCCGAGGACCACCCCGTGACGGTGACCCGGCGCGACGGCGAGGCTCTGGTCCTGATGTCGCAGCGTGAGGCCGAGGGTCGTGCCCGCTTGCTGAACTTTGCCGCGCAGCTCATCACCGTCACCCTCGACGACCGCGGCTCGCTCGCCGAGCGGATGTCCAAGGCCTTCCCTTGGATGCTCGCGCTGTCGCCGGCCGACCGGGAGTCCTGCGCGCAGGACCTCGTCGATGCGGCGCGCGCGTCGTTCTCCACCGACCAGCCGCACCTCGCGATCGCAGAGCTGACCTCCTGGAAGGAGACGGCCACCGCCGTGGCAGCCGGGCTCAGCAGCGGCAGCGCCGGTCTGGAGTGGCTCGACGACGATGAGACCGTGGAGCGTCCGTAGCCGTGGCGGCCGCCAGGAAGGGCGAGCTGGTTCCTCGCCCTCCGAAGAAGATCGAGTACGAGATCCGCTTCGCCACAGCCGACGCGCAGAAGGGATGGCGCAACCTCGTCGCGACGATCCGCAACCCCATGACGGAGACCTGGGACTTCCTCACGCGGACGCCACTGTCCACGACGCCGACGAACTATCGACTCAAGGGTGAGCTCGGCGTCATCGAGCGTGGCGGCGCGACCCATGAGCGGTGGCAGCACAAACCGACTGCGAAGGGCACCGCACGCATCTGGTTCTACGTCCACGAGCGCACGGTCTTCCTGGAGCAGGTGCACACGAGCCACCCGAACGAGACGAAGTAGGGGGGCTTCGCAGCGTCGCGCATCGTCGGTGAGCGCGCATCCGATGGGGATGATCGCCGTGTGGCTGCCGCGACCAGGGACTTTGACTTCACTCGAGGGCGGCGCGGCCTCGGGAAAGGGCGACTCGATCTCCCCGATCACTCCGCGGAGGGGAAGTCTCTGCGTGAAGCGGCTTCGTCAGCTTGGAGGGCTCGCGCCGCTAGTCCAAGAAATCGTGCATGCTCGATAGAGAGAGGGCTTTCTCGTCACACTGCGAGCGCCTGCTCGACGGGGTCGCTCGGGTGTGGATCCAGGTGAGTGACCGGCATCATGAGCCACGGAGCCATGGGGAGACCCTCGAGCGCCCGGTCGGTCGCCTGCCACACCCCGAGGGCAGGGAGCCCGTCCGGGCGGGGCCAGAGACGGCGCAGCAGGCCCGCCGGCGCAGCGTTGCCGGCAGCCACTGCCTCCTGCTGCCACTTGTCTGCGAGCTGCTCCGGAGCCAGGCCACTGGTGTCGCCCAGGACGAACTCGACGAAGTACTCGCGCCAGCCGTCGCGGCGCGGCGTTGACTGCAGCGGCGACGCTCGCCAGGATCGAGAGGCCGGGGGCGACGCCGAGGTGCTGGGCGGAGGTGAGCAGCGCCTGGGCGATCTCCGGTTGTCGTGGTCCACTCCATAGACTGCGGCCTGGTCCGGGCGATGACGCCGGTCCCGAAGCCGAGGGCGATCACCAGCATCGCCGGTGCCATCCCGGTCCAGTAGTCCGTCTCGGTCGCGATCAGGGAGGACCAGACCAGCGGGCTCGCGCTGCGGGCACTGGGTGAGCGCGAACGCGAGAGGAGCGTGACCGCACCCCGTGCCGCCGGTGCCGAGTACCGCTCCCACGGCCCCCAGCCGTCCGGTGTGGCGCTCCGCGTCCACGGCGTGCACTGGCCCTGAGAGCCTGCGTGGCGCAGGATGGCGACGATCCGGTCGACTTGCGCCTGTGACAGAGGAGGCGCGCCCTCGGCCTTGGCGGCTCCCGCCTTCCGGAGGTCCTCGAGTACGACCGGAGAGGCCGGGTGGCGCGGCCGTCGTGTTCGCGAGGCGCTCTGATTGTCGGCGTGCTCTGCGCTCACGGCCGTATGTGCCGAGTGTCGAACTGACCGTGGTACATCGCTGCTGTTCTCGGCTGTGTCGTCTGCTGCAGCTGATGAACCCGACAGTTGCCTCCTTCCGGCCAGGTCCATCTGCCGCAGGTGCATCGGCGCCTCACGCTGCCACCGGCGGTACTTGCGCGGATGCTGCTGTTCCTGGGCGCGGACCAGGATGCCGGCGGCGCAGCTCGCAGATCTCGGCCTCAACCTCGGCGGACAGGCGCGTGGGACTGTTCCGCGGCCGGCGGGAGCGATCCAGCAGACCGGGCACGCCCTCCTGCTCGAACCGCCGCCGCCAGCTGTGCAGGGTCTGGCGCGAGGTGCCGTACCGGGCCGCGACCTCACCGATCGGAGACCCGCCGAGCACTTCGCGGACAGCCCGGTAGCGGTACTCGGCCAACTGCTGTACGTCCATGACTCCGACGGAAGCACCCCTGCCGCACCGGCAGTTGGGGGATAGCGGACGTTCAGCCGAATGTGTCAACCATGTCCAGAGCACAAACGGTTAAGCATCTCCTGAGACCTCACACCGACAGCCTCCTTCCTCACGTACGAGCCGCTCTCGACTCGTCAGCCGAACGCGTCGGTTTCGCTCAGGACGACTGGTCTTCGCCTGCCCGCAGCAGCGCTGCCATGCCCACCCATGGCCGCCGAAGCCGGTGCCAAGCGCGGAAGCTCGGCTCGGACCCCGGGTCGATCGCAACGTCGGATTTCAGGGGAGGTCGCGATCTCAAGTACCGCAACCGAAGCATGTGAACTGAGGTGCTTCACCAACTGCGAGTTAGTGCCTATTTGTATCCCTCGACACGCCTCTGACCAGGTGTTTTGTGAACCGCCCCGGTTCGAATGGAGACTCGATTTCATGAAAGGATCGAGTCATGGCACGACCTTCCCGATACCCGCTTGGGCTCCGCCGTCGTGCGGTGCGCATGGTCGCCGAAGTGCGCGACGACTACCCGAACGAGACGGCCGCCTTGCAGGCGGTCACGGAGAAGCTCGACATCGGCTCCCACGAGACGCTGCGGAACTGGGTGAAGCAGCACGAGATCGACGCGGGCCAGCGGATGGGGACGACGACGGAGGAGTCCGCCCAGCTCAAGGCGTTGAGGAAGGAGAACGCCGAACTCAAGCGGGCCAACGAGATCCTGAAGGCCGCGGCGAGTTTCTTCGCGGCCGAGCTCGACCGGCCACACACACGCTCGTAGCGTTCATCGACGAGCACCGGGACCGCTTCGGCGGCGTCGAGCCGATCTGCAGGACGCTCACCGAGCACGACTGCAAGATCGTCCCTTCCACCTACTACGCCCACAAGAAGCGCCTCGCTACCCCCTCCGCCCGTTCCGTGCGCGATGAGGAACTGAAGGAGCGGATCCAGGAGGTCTACACGTCCAACTACCGTGTCTACGGAGCCCGGAAGATCTGGCGCGAGCTGAACCGGCAGGGCCATACTGTGGCCCGCTGCACCGTCGAGCGCCTCATGCGCGAGATCGGCATCACCGGCGCCGTCCGCGGCAAAAAGGTGATCACCACGCTCCTGGATCCGGCCGCCGAGCGGGCCCCGGACCTCCTCGACCGCGACTTCGTCGCCAGCGCACCCAACCGCTGCTGGGTCGCCGACTTCACGCACGTCGCCACCTGGAGCGGGGTCGTCTACGTCGCCTTCGTCGTGGACACCTTCTCCCGCCGCATCGTCGGCTGGTCCGCCGCTGCCACCAAGGAGACCAGGCTCGTCCTGGACGCGCTGGAGATGGCGCTGTGGCAGCGCGACCGGGACGGATTCCCGTATATGCAGGGTGAGTTGATACATCACTCGGATGCGGGATCGCAATACACATCGTTCGCGCTGGCCGAGCATCTGGACCAAGCAGGGATCGCGGCATCAATCGGCTCGGTCGGCGACGCCTACGACAACGCCCTGATGGAGTCCACGATCGGCCTGTTCAAAACTGAACTGATCAAACCCGGCCGGCCCTGGAAGACGCTCTCTCAGGTCGAGCTCGCCACCGCCGAGTGGATCGACTGGTACTGCCACCGCCGACTCCACGGTGAGATAGGCCACGTCCCGCCCGTCGAATACGAGACCAACCACTACATGAAATCCACGAAACCCCAGGTCACAACCACAATCTGAGATCTCCACCGAACCCGGGGCGGTTCACTGCGATAGGTGCCCGAGGAGGCGACACAGTTCTTCTTCCACATCCACGGCCCCGGTGGCGTGGGGAAGTCCACACTGGCACGGCGATCGACGACCCGGCGCGGCTCGCGGGATGTCGCCCGCCTGCACCGCCGCTACGAGTGCAAGGCCGAGTATTTCCTTGCCCTCGTCGGCATAGCAGCAGCCCTCATCGGCTACCGCCTACTCACCAAGTGAAACGACATCGCGTGCGCCGACTACCCCATCGGCGTCCGGGCCAAGAACCCACGCGCAGCCGCCGGAAGCGGCACCGAGCGGCAGCCTCCCGGTAAGGCAACTTCTGGGCTGATGGCGCGGGCAGCGTGGTCACCGCAGAGCGCCGTCGCGGTGGCTGGTCGGGCTGACTCCGCGCACGCGTTTGAAGGCCGCGCTGAACGCGAAGGGGTCCGCGTATCCCACGTCTCTGGCCACGGACTGCACCGTGGCGCCCTGCACGCGAAGCTGGTCAGCTGCCAGTGCCATCCGCCAGTCGGTGAGGTATGCCAGGGGGGGTCGGCCGACCAGAGCAGAGAAGCGGCGGGCGAAGGTCGTACGGGACATACCCGCCTCGCCTGCCAGCGAGGCGACGGTCCATGGCCGGGCCGGGTCCTCGTGGAGTCGCCGCAGTACGTGTCCGATGTGTGGGTCTGCAAGGGCGCGGTACCCCGGTGGTGGAGTGCTCTCAGCTCCGGCGAACCACGCCCGCAGGACGCGGACGAGGAGCAGATCCAGGAAGCGGTCCAGAACGACCTGCTGGCCCGGCTCGTCACGCTCGACCTCTGCGGCGATCAGGTCCAGGAGCGACGCCAGGCTCGGATCCGGCCGCACCACCGCTGTCTGAGGCAGCGCGTCGAGCAGCGGTTCGCACAAGGCGCCACCGCCCCGGTAGGCGGCGGTGACCAGCAGGTCCGAACCGGCGTCAGTCGTGTCGCCGACGGTGCGGCCAACCACCGACCAGAGGCTTCCCGGCTCTGCGGGGGCGTCGGTGAGGGTGCAGCGGTCGTCACCGTCGACCAGGACCCGCGGAGGACTGTCCGGACGGTCCGAGACCGTGTAGGGCCACTGTGTCCGTATGAGCGCGACGCTTCCCTGGCGCAACCCGACCGGTTTGCCCTCGGCGGGTACGAGCCATGCCTCGCCGCGCAGTATCGCGGCGAGCGCGAGGGGTGCGGGTTCGGTGAACCGCAGCCCCCAGGGCGGCGCGCTCACCGTGCTGCAGAACACTGCCCCGCGGGCCCGGACGTCGGCAAGGTAGTCATCGAGGAGATCCATAGTGGAACGATGACACAGGAAAACGATCGTTTTGACCATGGATCGTCCGGCCTCATCCGTCTTGACTGGGGGCATGACTCAGATACTTGTACTCGGTGCGACCGGCAAGACCGGTAGCCGCGTCGTTCCCCGCCTTCAGGCTCTCGGCCACACCGTCCGCTCCGCTTCCCGTTCCGGCACCCCGCCCTTCGACTGGGCCGACCCCCGCACGTGGGACGCGGCGCTGTCCGGTACGGAAGCCGTCTATCTCGTCCCGACCGAAACGCTCGGCCTGCCCGAGCGCGCAGAGTTCGTTGACCGGGCGAAGGCGGCCGGGGTGCGGCGGATCGTCCAGTTGTCCGTGCGCGGCATCGACCACGACGGTGGCGTACCGGAGACGGAGTCTGCGGTCAGGGAGTCGGGGCTGGAGTGGACCGTGCTGCGGCCCTGCTGGTTCGCGCAGGACTTCGCCGCGCCGGACTTCTTCCTGGGCGAGGTCCTCACCGGTGAGCTTGCGACTCCTGCGGGAGATGGTCGTGAGCCGTTCATCGACGTGGAGGACATCGCCGACGTGGCGGTCGCCGCCCTTACTGGCACTGGTCACGTGGGGAAGACCTACGAGTTGTCCGGACCGCGGACGCTCACCTTCGCCGAGGCACTGGGCATCATCGGTGAGGCCACGGGCCGTGAACTCCGCCACCGCTACCAGACACCGAACGCTTACGCCGCCGCCCAGATCGCTGCGGCCATGTCTGCCGCGGATGCCGAAGCTATTGCTTTGTTCCTCGACGGTATCCGGCACGGGAATGACGACTACGTCAGCAAGGGTGTACAGGAGGCCCTTGGCCGCGCTCCACGCTCCTTCGAGGAATACGTCAGCAAAACCGCGGCGACGGGAGTGTGGAACACCTGACCAACCTGGATGTGGAGCGTTGCCTGGACGCTGCGGAGCGCCCAGGTACACAGCCCCGCATGCTGCGCCGGCCGCGCAGCTGGTGACTCCCTGCTGCGCGGCTTCGGTTCGGCGGACCGTACTGGCTCATTCGCGCCCAGCCGACGTGCGGCGTGCTCATGGTCGACGGCTGTTGCACCACCTCTGAGGCGGTCTCGCCCCAGTCATCGACATGGGCCGGCCTCTTCTCAAGACGCTGTTCAGCTCAGTCCCGGATGAGCTGGAACTGAGCTAGCCGCAATCCGGGAGCGGGCTCGATGGTGCCCATACGGGAGAACCCGAGGCGCTCGTAAAGCGCAACTGCCGGAAGATTGTCGGCACCGGTGCTCACCAGGACGGGACCGCTGGGGACCAGGTCAGTCATGAGATGGCCGAGCAATTGTGATGCCAGCCCTCGGCGGAACCACGTGGGGTCCACGCACACGCGGTCGATGTCGAGGGCGCCTTCGCTCGCCAGCAGCTGCCAGGCGACGAAGGCAGCAATCCTTCCGTCATCCGTAATCGCCCCGATCCAACGCAAGGGCTGGGATCGCATCTCTTCCAGGCTCTCTCGCAAAGCCGGTATGCCATCGAAATCGATCAAATCGGCCTCGACCGCATAGGCGTGGCGGCCGACTCTGTGCACTGCTGCCGCCGTCGCCTCATCAGCCAGATCCAACTCGCGGACCACGAAGCCAGGCCGACCACGCTCATCACGTTCAAACGAATCAGAAGACAACATGACTCGATAGTAAGCATCAACGCCCAACCCGCTGCACGTCATGGTGCCGAGACACCCCACTCAGGGGTCGGCGCGGCGGCCCTGGGGGGGAAAGCGGGGCCTTGACCCCGAATCTTGGACACGGGCTATGCGGCTGGCGTCCAACGCCGCGTAGTTAAGGGGCGGCGGCCCTCGTCAAGGGGTGAATCTGAAGGTGTTGGCCGGACAGGAAACGGGACCTCGTGTAGAGCAGTGGATCGACCGAGACCGTCCTGTCATGCGAGGTCCCGTTGCTGGATCAGTGTGTCACTACTGTGGCTCAACCGCCCGACAGCCGAGGCGAGTTCGCTTTCGCGCCGGTCACTTGGGTGAGCTCACCCGCTACCTTCCCGCCGAGCTCATCGATTCACTCTTGAGGAGGCCCGGACCGTGCAGCGGCGGCTGCGATGCCTGCCCTCCCGGGTCGGAATGTACTTCGTTGTAGCCTTGGCGCTGTTCCGGCTGGCGACCACTCTGCTCGATCACCGTCGCGATCCCGCCGACCTATCTCTCCTTCTGCCCCCGCGCACGACGCACCGCGGGACGGGAGGCGCGCCAGCCGCGGCCCCGGACCGGTCGGAGCCGGCTACCGAAACCGCGCCCTGCACTTCATGGCCCGCAACCCGGACCGGGCCTGGACTCCCCGGGAAGTCGCGAACGCCCTGCACGTCCGAAACGCCCACAGCTTCGCGACACAGGTAAGCCAATGGGTGGCGGACGGCGAAGGGATCCAGCTCCACTTCTACGCGGACTCCATCGCCCGGATCACGACGGTGCACGAGGGCAAAGCGGGTCGGATCCGCAGTACCGGGTCGAGTACAGCCTGGTCGACGGGATGGGCGGGTACCGGAACCTGGTGAGCGCCTTCGTCCGCGGCGGCTGCGCCGCACTCGAACAGCACGGCTCTTGGATGTCGGATGCCGCTGAGCTCGAGCGCGCGCGCCGGCGGCGCGATGCCGGGTAGTCCCAGCGGGAGCCCGCGCACGCGCCGTCGGAAGGACCTGCGAAAGAGCGGGTACAGGAGTCCGCGCAATGGCCGACGCAGCCAGCTGACTCGGCCGCATCGCTCTCCTGAGCGGTTGGGGATGCCGTCGCTTCACCTGCCCGTCGAGGAAGTCATGAGGCAGGTGGTGATCAGTTTCAGCAACGTCGGTCGCCGAGGGCCCGGTACCGGGATGCCTCCAGGTGCGGGGTCGATGATGCTCCTATTGCTCGTCAAGCGTTCTGAGGCACGAGGCGCAAGGTACTTTCGCTGCATGTCACTGACTCCCGACGAAGTCCGCAGCCGCGACGAACTGGTCTCCTTCGTTCGAGAACTGAGTCAGGACTACCTCCGCAGAGGACACGAATGGGAGAACCAGAGCCTCGACCGCTTCCTTGAGGCTCTTGCGGCATGGATGCATGACTCGCCGGGCTGGTACCAGAACGTCGGGAAGGAATTCCCAGAAGGCGGGGACTGGACCTTCCTGGCCAGAGCGCTTCAGGCCGCCACTGTCTATGAGTGAAGTGTTCGCGTCTAACGGTCAGGCCGCGTGGAGCCAGTCGCGGTAGGCGTGGGTGAGTTTGTCGTCTCGGCGGATTCCGCGTTCGAGGGTGGAGATGGTGGCGGGCCAGACACCGAAGTGACGGGCGACAGCGGTGAGGGTGATGTGGGGCGGCGGTGCGGGCCCTGTCAGTGCCCTGTTCTACATTGACCGCATGATCGCCTTCAGTGACTTCAACTTCAAGCTGCTTGTTATCGAAAAGCTCATGTACTGGGACGAGGTGCTGACGCCGCAGTTCAGCCTTGGGGAGCACATGCGCGAGCAGAGCGGGATCACCGACCTCTACCAGTACGCGGTCGACAACGACCTGGCCTACAAGGTCCTCCCCGAGGCGCGCGCCTACTTCGAGGGACTGGATATACCGGATGAACTGCTCCTCACGGTCGACGAACTGACCATCGACGGCGGTCACCAGGTGTACCAGGAGTGCGCGCCGGTCTGGGACGGCGAGGACGAGCTCTTCGATGTCCGCTCACTCACAGATCTCGCCCTCGTGCCGAATCTCCAACGCATCGTCGGCGCGGACGAGGCCCTGCTCGCGGTCCCGGACAAGTTGGACGTCCTCGCGGCCCGCGGCGTCACTGCCCACTGACCAAGTTCCAGCGCGGCGGCTGCGCCCGCGGCGTCGTACAGACCGCCGGGCCGGTGGCGACCGAGTCCACCGCCGGGCTTGCCGCCGCATCCTGAGTATTGTCGGGGCCAAGCCGGGTGGTGAGATGGGTGAAGAGCTCGGGCGAGTACTCGCCTGATGCTTGGCGCGGAAAGGGGGGCTTGTGGGGACAGGGGGGCGAGCGCGCGGGCCGTGCGTCATCCGCGTGCAGGGGTGCGGGCGTGGCGTTGGATCAGGTCGAGGGTTTTTCCGCCAAGGCGGAGGCGGGGCACGGTGGTTGGAGGGAACCAGGCGAGCATCACGCCTTCGGTCAGACGGAGCCGGGCCGGGTCGCCGTCCCAGAGCGTGGCGAAGATCCGGACCGGCACGGTCAGGCCGTCTGCGTCTTGGACCTCTTCGTCCAGGAACGCCTCCAGCCGCCTGGGAGCGATGCCTGCTTCCTCTCTGAGCTCGCGCCGGATCGTGTCCTCGGGGGTACGGTCGCCGGGCTCGTGGGCGCCGCCCAGCAGGGCCCAGCACCCTGGTGCCCAGATATCCTCCCGCATGTCCCGCAGGTGCAGCAGGTACTCACCGTACGAGTTGTAGATCAGCGCAGAGGCGTTCAGGGGAGTTGCCTGTCCGTCCAGGTCCGTCACCTTGCCCTTGAGCTCCGTGAGGCTGACGTCCGTCTTGGGCTGCCAGGGTGCGTCTGTGCCGGGGGTGTGGACAGCGTAGAAGACGAAGCGGAGGTCAGCGACCGATGCGGGTCGGGGATGTAGTCGACGCGGTCCCAGCCGGCGCCGCAGCATGGGCGAGCACGACTTCATCGCGCTGATCGACGGCACCCATCAGCTCGTCAAGGCACCGATCGTGCTGGTCTGGGAACGCCTGAACACCCACGTCTCCCACGTCATAAGAGAGTTGATCGCCGAACGGGCCTGGCTGACGGTGTTCCTGCTGCCCGCCTACTCGCCCGACCTCAACCCCGTCGAGTGGGTATGGGCACACGTCAAACGCAGCCTCGCCAACCTCGCCGTCGTCGCCCTCGACCGACTCGAAGCCCTCGTACGCAACCGGCTCAAACGCCTTCAGTACCGGCCGGCCACCCTCGACGGCTTCATAGCCGGCACCGGCCTGACCCTCGACGATCCACCGTCACCCTGAGCAGCCGAAGTCAGTACTGCGCCCCAGTGGGACGGACGACGCCGGCGGCGCCGCCGTGGTAACGCTCAGGCTCCGCGGCCGCCAGCATGGTGCCGTCGGGCAGGAACGACACACCCGTCGCGTTGTTCATCACCACGTTCTGCGACACCTTCTGACCCCGTGCCCTCAGGGCGTCGACTGTCGGAGAGTTGTACAGCGGCGGTTCCAGCTCGGTGGAGGTGGTGTTGCGCTGCGAGATCCGCGGTGCGGCAATGGCCTCGGGCAGCGGCATGCCGAGCTCGAGATGGTTGACGAGCAGCTGAAGCACCGTGGTGATGATGCGGGAACCGCCCGGGGTGCCGAGCGCCACGTACGGCTCCCCATCCTTCAGGACAATGGTCGGGCTCATGCTGGAGCGGGAGCGCTTGCCGCCCGCGGGGGCGTTGGCGGGGTGCTTGGGGTCGAAGCTGAAGTCGGTCAGTTCGTTGTTGAGCAGGAAGCCGTAGCCGGGCACGGTGATACCGCTGCCAGCAATGCCCTCGATGGTGAAGGTGTAGCTGACGATGTTGCCCTGGTTGTCGGCGACGGTGAGGTGGGTCGTCTGGCCGCCGGCGGGCGAGTTGGCGGCGAGGTCCAGGCCCACACCCGCGCCACCGTCGTACGGCCACGGGTTGCCGGAGGCCACCGGCTTGGCCGAGGCGGCGTCGGTGATCAGGGCCTGGCGCTCGGCGGCGTACTCGTCGGAGATCAGGCCCTTGTACGGCACCGACTCGTAGTCGGGGTCGCCGAGATAGGCCTCGCGGTCGGCGAAGGCCAGGGCCGAGGCCTCGATGATCTTGTGGAGGATCTCCTCTTCGGAGAGGCCGGACAGGTCCGTCGGTTCGAGGATGTTGAGGATCTCGCCGACCGTCGTACCACCGCTGGAAGGACCTGCCATGCCGTAGATGTCATAGCCGTTGTAGTCGGAGTGCGTCGGGGCGAGTTCGGTGGCTCGGTAGGAGGCCAGGTCCTCCGTTGTCATCTTGCCGGGGCGTACCTCGGTGGGCGAGGTGCCCGAGACCGGGGGGTTGGTGACGGCATCGGCGATGGCCTTCGCGAGCGGGCCCTTGTAGAAGGCGTCGGCACCGTCCCTGGCGATCAGCTCGTAGGTCCTAGCGATGTCCGGGTTGCGGAAGACCGTGCCTTCCTTCGGCGCCGCACCGTCGATCAGCCAGGTGTCCTGGCTGCTGGTGAAGGCGTTCAGATAGCTGAAGTTGTCCTGGGTACGGGCCTGGTACTCCGCGTCGACGACGAAGCCCCGCTTCGCGATCATGGTCGCCGGATCCATCACCTCGGCCAGGTTCATCGTGCCGTACTTGCCCAGCGCCAACTGCCAGCCCGCGACGGTGCCGGGGACACCGACGGAGAGCCCGGAGCGGCGGGCCTCGGTGAACGACAGCGGCTCACCCGTCGCCGGATCCAGGAAGTGCTCGGGCGTCACCTGCGAGCCCGCGGTCTCGCGGGAGTTGATGGTGGTGATCTTGCCGGTGCTGCCGTCGCGCAGCACCATGAAGCCACCGCCGCCGATGCTGCCGTCGTAGGGGCGTACGACGCCGAGTGTGGCGGCTACGGCCACGGCGGCGTCGACGGCGTTACCGCCCGCGCGCAGGATCTCGAGCCCGGACTCGGTCGCGTACGGGTCGAGCGAGGCGACCGCGCCGCCGGTCCCGATGGCCACCGGCTGCTTGTCCGGTGTCCGTGCGGATGCGGCGACGGTGTGGTGGGCGGGGACGAGCGCGAGAGTCACGGCGCAGGCAGCGGTGGTCACCGCGACTCGAGGACGCCAACTAGTCAGTAGCAAGGCAACTCCCTTTAATTTTTGGGGATTTGAGGGTCGCTTTTCCGTGCGGAGCGTAAGTCTGTGCTGTCATGCACGTCTTCATCCCTGAAGGATGAGGGGGCGGCCACGGCCCGTGGTGCCCGATGCGGCAGTACACTGCCGTCACTTTTTGGGGGCTGAGATGCGCATCCTGCTGGTGGAGGACCACCCGATCGTTCGGCTCGGACTGCGGGCAGCCGTCGAGATGGAGCCGGATATGACCATCGTCGGCGAGGCGGGCACCGTCGCCGACGCAATTGCGGCCGCGCACGCGCTGACGCCGAATGTGCTCATCCTGGCGCTCCGGCTCGAAGGCGAGCTGCGCGGCCCGGAGGTGTGCCGGGTCGTCAAGCGGTTGCCGCAGCCGCCGGCCGTGCTGGTCTACACCGCCTTCGATTCGGCGGCGGACGCCTCCACCTGCTTCCTCGCGGGAGCCGACGCTTTCGTGCACCGGCGCACCGACCGGCGCCAGCTGATCACCAGCATCCGGGACACCTACCGCGGCCGACGGGTGTGGATGCCGTCGGCCGCCCCCGCGGAAGGCGCCGCGCGCGCCCGGCCGCGCGGGGCACCAGGGCTGACGCCGCGGGAGGAGGAGGTGCTCGGCCTGATGCTGCTGCGCTACAGCAACGCGCAGATAGGCGAGACCCTTCAGCTCCAGCTGCCCACGGTCAAGACGCATGTACGCGGGCTGCTGCGCAAGCTCGGCCTCGCCAGCCGGCGCGATCTCTTCTGATCCGTGGCCGGGGCCGGCGGACGGCGGGAATGCCCGCCGGTCGCCGGCCCCGGCCACGGATCTCAGTCGTTCGCTCTGCGCAGGGCCAGCTTGTTGACGCCCCACAGAGCGATGCCGATGGCGAGCAGTACGCCGGCGCGGATGTAGACCTCCGCGGCACGGTCGGCCAGTGGGCTGGCGAGGATGGCCGCCGTGATCGCGCCCACCACGGGGACCCAGGTCGGCGCGCGGTAGTGGCGGTGGCCGACCTCGTCCTTGCGGAGCACGAGCACGGCGACGTTGACCACGGCGAAGACACAGAGCAGCAGGAAGGCCGTCGTATCGCCGAGGCCTTCGATCTCGCCGGTGGAGACAAGGCCGATGGCCAGCGCGGTGACGAAGAGGATGCCGGCGATCGGCGTGCGGCGGCCGGGCAGGACCCTGCCCATGGCGCGTGGCAGCACGCGCTCGTTGGCGAGGCCGTAGCACAGCCGGGAGGCCATCATGATGTTGATGAGGGCCGAGTTGGAGACGGCGAAGAGCGCGATGAGGGCGAAGAGTTTCGGCGGGAACTCGACACCGCTCTCCTTGACGACGAGGAGCAGCGGACCCGAGGACTCGGCCAGGTCGGTGTGGCTGACCATGAGGGAGGAGACGACGGCGACCAGCAGGTAGATCGTGCCGGTGACCGCCACGCCGAGGAAGATCGCACGGGGGAAGCTGCGGGTCGGATCCTTCGTCTCCTCGGCCATGTTGACCGAGTCCTCGAATCCCACGAAGGCGAAGAAGCCGAGCGCCGTGGCGCCGAGGACACCGGTGATCAGAGCCGTTCCGGTGCCGCTCGCCTCGAAGTCGGTCAGCCGGGAGGCGTCGCCCTCGCCGGTGACGACAGCCGCCACGCCGATTCCGATGATGACGAGCAGGCCGGTCACCTCGACGATGGTCAGCACCACGTTGGTCTTGACCGACTCCGCCACGCCGCGGAGGTTGAGCGCCGCGAGCGCGACGATGAAGAGGATCGCGACGAGCGTCGGCGAGATGTCGACGAATTCCTGGAGGTAGGCGCCGCTGAAGGCGCGGGCCGCGGCGCTGGCCGAGGCCAGGCCCGAACACATCACCATGAAGGCGATGATGAAGGTCAGGAACGGGGTCTTGAAGGCCTTCTGGGTGTAGAGCGCGGCACCCGCGGCCTTCGGGTACTTGCCGACGAGCTCCACATAGGAGGCGGCGGTCAGTGCGGCGACGACGAAGCCGATCGCGTACGGCAGCCAGATCGCGCCGCCTATCTTTCCGGCGACCTTGCCCGTGGTGGCGTAGATGCCGGTGCCGAGGATGTCTCCGATGACGAAGAGGATCAGGAGCTTGGGGCCGATGGCTCTCTTGAGCGGCGTGCTGTCATCGGGTCTTTCCGTAGCGGCAGTTGGGCCGGAGGGGGAAGTTGGCGGTGTAGTCATGGGAAGGCGTCGCCCCGTTCGGGATCTCGAAGGAGGTGTGAAGTACCCGTTGTCACGCCGCGCCTCGGGTCCGCGCGGTGGGGCCGGAGAAGGGGGTCTCCGACTGCCGGGGAACCATATGACGGGCCTCGGTGCGGCCGGATCATCCCTGCGGGATGACCGCCTCCCCAGCCGCCAAGGGATCTGCCGTAACCACGTTTTGGGCTGTCGGCGCGCTGTGCTTGGCTCGCCGCCATGGACTACGTCACCGGCACGAAACAAGCCCCCGCTCCCACCCGGTACGACCTGATGGTCGGCTCCGCCGTGGGGCACGGGCTGCTCGACGAGGACCGACCACTCGTCTCCCTGCTGGACCTTTCGGCCGTCCGGGCTTCGGCCCGCGCCCTGCACGAGGCTTTCGCGGAGGTGGCCGCTCAGCCACAGCGCATTCAGCACACGTTCGCCGTCAAGGCGGCATCGCTGGTGCCCGTACTGCGGCAGCTCAATGGTCTCGGCATCGGCTGCGAGGTGGCCAGCCCGGGTGAACTGGCGCTGGCCCGGGCGGCGGGCGTACCCGCAGAGCGGATCGTCCTCGACTCCCCGGCCAAGACCGTCGCCGAACTGGAGGCCGCCCTCACCCAGGGCATCGCGGTGAACGTCGACAACCCGCAGGAGCTCGCCCGGATCGACTCCCAGCGCACCGCCAGCGCGCCCACCGCGCCGATCGGCATACGCATCAACCCACAGCTCGGCGCGGGCAGTATCGACGCGATGAGCACCGCCACCGCCACCTCGAAGTTCGGCGTGGCGCTGCGGGACGAGGGCGCGCGGGCTTGGCTTCTGGAGGCCTTCGCGGCCCGCCCCTGGCTGAACCGACTGCACTGTCACACCGGTTCGCAGGGCATCTCCCTCGCCCGGTTGGTGGACGGCGTCCGGGTCACGTACGAACTGGCCGAGGAGATCAACGCGGCCGCGGGCCGGCAGCAGATCAGCACGCTGGACATCGGCGGTGGGCTGCCCGTCAACTTCGATTCCGACGCCGTCACGCCCTCCCACCGCGACTACGCGCAGCTGCTTGCCGCGGAGGTGCCCGGGCTCTTCGACGGCCGCTACGGCATCGTCACCGAGTTCGGCCGTTCACTGCTGGCCAAGGCGGGGCTGCTGCTTGCCCGGGTCGAGTACACCAAGTACGCGGGCGGCCGCCGGATCGCGGTCACCCACGCCGGTGTGCAGGTCGCCACCCGGACGGTGTTCGCCCCCGAGTCCTGGCCGCTGCGGGTCGCGGCGTACGGGTCCGACGGCCGGCGCAAGACCGGACCGGTGATCCACCAGGACGTGGCCGGGCCCGCTTGCTTCGCGGGCGATCTGATCGCCCGGGACCGCGCCTTGCCGGCGCTGGAGCCGGGCGATCTGGCGGCGCTCCTGGACACAGGCGCGTACTACGCCTCCACGCCCTTCGGCTACAACAGCCTGCTCCGGCCCGCCATTTACGGTTTCGACCTCGACGCCGCCGGTGCACCGCACTTCACGGTCATCCGCCGGGCGCAGACCATCGAGGAGCTGATCGCCGAGTCGGGCGGCAACTGAGCACCCGTCACCTGATGGAGCGGCTCCGCGTTGCGGCCGCGTGCAAGGACCGCAGCGCGAGCAGCAGGACGCCGATGTCGTCCAGATAGACGGGATCGGGCAGCAGGTCCAGCGTTAATACCAGATATTGATCAGAAACTCAAGGGGTTCGCGTTGAGGGTGCAGCGGACGTGGGGGCCGTGGAAGTAGCCGCGGACAATGTGGGGCTGGCGTTGGCGGCGGCGGAAGAACCGGCGGTCTCGGCGGCGAGTTGGTCCTGGTTGCGGGCCTGGTGGCTCTTGGGGAGCCTGTGCTTGAGGTCCGCGTTGACCATCTCATCGGGGTTCAGCTCGGGCGAGTACGGCGGCAGGAAGTGCAGCTCGATCTACTCGGCGTGGTCGGCGAGCCAGTCCTTCACCTTCTTCGAGCGGTGCGCGGAGTGCCCGTCCACCACCAGATGGATCTTGCGGTCGAAGTGTCCGACGAGCCGGTCCAGAAAGCGGCACATCATGGCCGAGTCGAAGGACTCGGTGAAGACCATGAAGTACATCCGGCCCCTGGTACTGATCGCGGACATGGAGTTGGCCGAGAACCGGTTGCCGGTGCGCCGCACGATGATCAGAGTCCTGCCCTTCTTGCCCCAGGTCCGGCCAGTGACCTGATCGGAGCACACTCCGACCAGGTCGGCGAAGAGGATCTCGCCACCGTCGGCCCCCGCCCGGGCGCGGATCTGTGGCCAGGTCTCCTCATGCCAGCGGGCCATTTTCTCGGGATCCTGCTCCACGGCCCGTTTGTCGGGCCGCTGGAAGGAAAGGCCCCACCGTTTCAGGTACTTGCCCACTCCCGGTTCGGTCAGCCGCACCGGTACAGCTTCGCAATCAGGTCACCGACCAGACGCCGCATCCACAACTGCCCCACCAGGCCCACATCACACGGACGGTGGTCGAGCACCGCCTGGCGCACCGCGGCCTGCTCGCCCTCCGCCAGGACCTGGTGAACCCCCACCGGCCGGCCCTTCGGCCGTGCCAGCAGCGCGTCGCGACCACCGGCCTGCCACCGCGCCCACCAGTTGCCCACGGCCTTCAGCGACACTCCGAACACTGCCGCGACGTCCTCCCTCTCCCGCCCCGCCACCAGCGCAACCACCGCCCGAAGACGCAGCACCTCCTGCGCCGACGGCGACAAGTGCCGCGCGTCCCCCACCAGATCACTCACACCCAGCTCAACAACCCAGAATCACAAGCGTTTCGGATCATACTGTCAATTCCCCTTCGTGTTCAGGACACAATCCCGAGCGAAATAGGCAGCTGCCCGACGCAGGATCTCGCGCTCCAGCTGCCACTCCTGCTCGGCCTTGAGCAGCCGGACGTTCTCCACCCACAGCCGAGCCAGCTCCTCGGCAGCGCTCACGCTGCCGTCGCGGCCCTCGGGCGTGGCCTGGGTCTCGTCCTTGCGCACCTACGTCCGCAGCGATTCCGCGGTGATACCGAGATCTGCGGCCACCGCTCTGTGTCCACACTCCGGGGGACACCTCAGTGGAGCCCGACACCGCAGGCCCGAACAGCCCCTGATGGTGGGCCTGCAGGGCCTCAGCCTCGCCGAGGTTCCTCGCCCCCAACGCGATCGCGACCGTGAGCTGGACCAGCACCGCACCACGATCACGCCAGCCGTGGCCGCCTCCGCCCTGCAGCACCAGTGCCAGCGCGGACGTCAGCCCCGTACGGTCCGCCAGCCGACGCAGCAACACCGCCCCGGCATGCCCGACCAGCCCCCTCCCGTCGGCGACTACGGCAGCCGCCGGTCCCACCCTGTAGGCTCACTCACCAGATTGGTGCCCTGACACTCGCAGCGGATACGGACTCAACACTCGCATCCTTGCAGGTCAGCGGCACCTTTCTGCTACCCGGGGCGTCAGATCACCGAATTACGCTGAATACCCAGGGCTGACATGGAAGAACGTCTGGGGGGCCAGAAGAAGCATCCAGCTCGTCATGCTCTGAGACGTCAGCCGCCGGACGCAGATCTGCG